>NZ_SCND01000294.1:0-7793 GCF_005503585.1 Pseudomonas sp. 2VD | reverse complement strand
CCCGTGCCTTCCGGCATGCCGAGGTCGGTTGGGGGCTGGCGGTGTTCTACATCACCGAACTGGTCGTGCCGGGGAACCACGAAAAGCTCTATCGGGCCCTGCTCCAGGCCGGCCTGAGCGAGGACCAGGCGGAGTACTACAAGGTCCACATCAGCCTCGTACCGCCGCGGGCCAAGCGCGAATGGCAACTCATCGCGCGGCGGATTCCGGACGTGCAGTTCCAGAATGCGTTCCTGACCTCGCTATCGCAGCACTTCCGTGTGGAAAGGGCCTATTACGACGCGATCTGGGAAGAGATGCAGAGCGTCAAGTGACTTCCACCGGGACAAAGCGAGCACTCGAAAATGCCAAGTCACATTACGGAATCCCGTATACACGGGGGCGCCTACTCGTCCCCGGCATTCGCCGCGATCTTTTCCGATACCAACCAGGTGCGGAGGTGGCTGGATGTCGAGCGAGCCTTGGCGGCGACCCAGGCCGAGATGGGCATCATCCCCCACGAGGCGGCGCGGGAGATCGACCGCGCCGCCCAGGTGGAGCGCTTCGACCTCACTCAACTGGGCCGCGAAAGCCTGGAGACAGGGCACCTGCTGGTGCCTACCATCCGCGCCCTGGCGAGATCGTGCGAGGGTAGCTGGGGGGAGTACGTGCACTATGGCGTGACCACCCAGGACATCCTCGACACCGGGCTGATGCTGCAGGTCAAGGAAGCCTGGGGCCCTGCGCTAGGGCTCCTGCACTCGATCCGTGGCCATCTGCTGGCGCTTGCCCTGCGCCACCAGCACACGCCGATGGTTGCACGCACCCACGGGCAGCAGGCGCTGCCCACGACCTTCGGCTACAAGGTCGCCGTCTGGGTGGATGAAATCGACCGTCACCTGGCGCGCTTCGACGAAGCGCGCGAACGCGTCCTGGTCGGCAACCTGACCGGTGCCGTGGGAACCCTGGCGTCGTTCGGCGCCCAGGGCTTCGAGCTACAGCGGCGAACCCTGGCCAGGCTTGGCCTCGGCGCGCCGTCGACCAGTTGGCACAGCGCCCGGGACCGGGTGCTGGAGGTTGCCGGGTTGCTGGTCCAGGTGTCGGTGACGCTGGGCCGGGTGGCGAACGAGATCTACCACCTGCAGCGCAGCGAAATCGACGAGGTACGCGAGGGCAGCCGGCCGGGACAGGTGGGCAGCAGCACCATGCCGCACAAGCGGAACCCGTCGTCGGTCGACCTGGTCAGCGCGCTGTCGCGGCTGGTGCGGGCGCAGATGGTGGCGCTCACCGATGCCGCGTTCCAGTTGCACGAGCGCGACGGCACCGCCTGGCGCATCGAGTGGGCGGCGTTGCCGGAGCTGTTCGTCTACGCCGGCGCCTTGCTGACCCGCATGGAGGCGGTGCTGGCCGAGGGGCTCGAGGTGCGCGAGGAACGCATGCGCACCAACCTCGACCTCCTGGGTGGGCTGATCCTGTCGGAGCGGGTGATGCTCGCGCTGGCGGGGCAGTTCGGCAAGCAGACCGCCCACGAACTGCTCCATGAGATAACCCAGGCCTCCCAGCGGCAGGGCGTTCCGTTCCGCGAGGCGCTGCTCGGGCAGCCAAGGTTGCGCGGCTGTTTCAGCGCCGAGGCGCTCGAAGAACTGCTCGACCCCGTCGGCTACGTCGGCCTCGCCGCGGAGATGGTCGACCTGGTCGCCGGCAAACCACGAACCGGCGCGTCGGGCGACAGGCCCGAAGGCGCCGCCTCTTCCCAAGGAAATACCGGTCAGTCCCAGTACGTGATGGAGGATAGGTGATGGATGCTGAATCGCTGGAAATGCTTGCCCGTTCCTCGTGCACCGCGCATCCGCAGAGCTTCGGCGGCGCACCGGCCGAGTCGTCCTGCAAGCACGAACACAGTCACATCGTTGACTCTAAAACCCATGGCGGAGGCTACGCCGGTCCGGTGAGCCGGCGGATCTTCTGTAGCCACTGCCGCCTGCAACGCTGGCTCGACGTGGAGGCGGCGCTGGCGCTGGCGCAGGCCGATGTCGGCGTCATCCCGCCCGAGGCCGCGCTGGAGATCGCGAAGGCCGCCAGGCTTTCGGCCGTCGACCTGCAGCAGATCGCCGATGGCGTGGCCAGCACCGGGCACTCGCTGATGCCCCTGCTGGGTGCGCTGCAACGGAACTGCAGCCCCAGCGCGCGCGAGTACGTGCACTTCGGCGCGACCACGCAGGATATCCAGGACACCGCGCAGTCCCTGGAAATGCGCGATGTGCTGGATGAAACGGAGCGGGCGCTGGACATCCTCCTGGACCGGCTCTCGGTGCTGGCGAGCGGGACCCGCAATGCGCTGATGGTCGCCAGGACCCACTCGATCCCGGCGTTGCCGACCACCTTCGGGCTGAAGGTGGCCGGCTGGATCGACGAGTTGCTGCGTCACCGCGAACGCCTGGGCGAGGCGCGCAAGCGGATCCTGGTGGTGCAACTGTTCGGCGGCGTGGGCACGATGGCCGCCTTCGGCGACGAGGCCATGCTCCTGCTCGAAAGCTTCGCGCGGCGGCTGTCGCTGGACGTGCCGCTGGCGGGTTGGCACGTGTCCCGCGACCGGGTTACCGAGTTCGTCAGCACCTTGGCCATGGTCACCGCGTCCCTGGCGCGGATCGCCGACGAGATCCGCACCCTGAACCGCTGGGAGATCGGCGAGCTGGAGGTGGGCTGGACACAGCAGCAGATCGGTAGCAGCACCATGCCCCACAAGCGCAATCCGGAAGGCTGCGAGCAGGTCGTGGTGCTGGCCAGGCTGGCCAAGGCCCAGGTCCTGCTCGCGCTGGACGCCATGATCCTCGAGCACGAGCGGGACTACCGCGGCACGCGCCTGGAATGGTGTGCGGTGGCGGACGTTTCCCACTATGCGCTGATGGCGCTGTCGCTGCTGACCGACACCATCGACGGGCTCACGGTCCACGACGAGACCATGGCGCGGACGGCGAATGCATACAGCGATGCGATCTGTACCGAGGCGTTCGTCTTCGAGATGGCCAAGCAACTGGGCAAGAGCAGCGCTTACGAAATCATCTTCGAGATCACCCAGGCCTGCCAGCGCAAGCGGATTCCGATGCGCCAGGCGCTCGAGTCGGATCCGCGGGTGGGCGCCGTCATGCCGAAGGAAACCCTGGCCAGGCTGTTCGAGCCGCGGACCCATCTCGGCATGGCCGGGACCATCGTCGACAAGGTGCTGGACAAGGTCGCCAGCCACCACTGAATCACCCGCCGCCAGAGGCGGCGGTACTGCACATCAACGGAGAACAAGAATGACAAAGGCTAACGAGATCGAAACCGCGAAGGTCAAGCAGTTTTCAGCGCGGATCATGGAGGACTACGGCAATACCCTGCGCGGCGCGATGCTCTACATCGGCGACCGCCTGGGGCTGTTCAAGGCGCTCGCCCATGGCCAATGGGTGACCCTGGAGGAGCTGGCGCAGCAGACCGGCTACACCACCCGCTACCTGCGCGAATGGCTGGGCAGCATGGTCACCGGCAACTACCTGGCCTACGATCCGCAGAGCAGGAGCTATCGGTTGCCGGCCGAGTTCGTCCCGGTGCTCGCCGACGAGGACTCGCCTTATTTCGCCGGCGGGATCATCCAGTTGAGCGTGCCCTTCGTGAGCATGGCGCCGAAGATCATCGAGGCCTTCCGCTGCGGCGGCGGTTGCCCCGAGGAATCCTTCCCGCTGGAAACCTGGGAAGGCATGGAGCGCATGACCATGCCCTGGTACAAGCACTTCCTCGTGCAGCACTGGATTCCTTCGCTGGATGGCGTCAAGGAAAAGCTCCAGGCGGGTGGCAGCGTGCTCGATTTCGGCTGCGGCAGCGGGCTGGCCGCGATCATGATGGCCAAGGCGTTCCCCGAAGCCCAGGTCTATGGCTGTGACTTCCACGCGCCGTCCATCGAACGCGCGCGGGCGAACGCCGAGGCTGCGGGGGTCGGCGACCGGGTGCGCTTCGAGGTCAGCGATTCCGATGCGCTGGCGGGCAAGAAGTTCGACTTCGTCACGACCTTCGTGGTCATCCACGACGCGACCGACCCGCAGCAGATGATGAAGGACCTGCGCGAGTCGACCGCCGACGATGGGACCTACCTGATGGTGGAACTCAACCTGTCGCAGGAACTGCACGAGAACATGAACCTGTTCGGTCGCGTGATGTACCCGCAGAGCACGCTGTATTGCATGACCTGTTCGCTGTCCCACGGCGGCGAGGGCCTCGGCGCCTTCATGGGCGAGGACCGCGCGCGGCAGATGGCCGAGGCCGCCGGCTTCAGTCGCTTCCGCAAGGTGCCTTCGGAGTGGCCGCCGCTGCCGGCGCTGTTCGAACTGCGACCCTGAGGGCGTTATCCGGGACGGCCGGGACGGCAACCGTCGGATAGCGGTTGCCGTGGCCGCCGCCCGGCGCGTGCCGGCTGGGCATGGCGGTCTCGGCTCGATCGCACTGGTGTTCAGGCCCGCTTCGGCGGGCTTTTCATGGCCGCCGGAAAAACGAAGCCCCGCCAATTGCGGGGCTTGCTTGCGGTGTGGACGGCGCTGCTCACAGGTCGAAGTCGTAGTCCGACAACTGGCGCTGCAGGCGGCGTTCTTCCAGCAGGTTGTCGATGATGCGACGCTTGGTCAGGTTGGTCTTGGCCACCTCGACGCTGGTTTCCTCGCCGTCATCCTCTTCAACGCCGGCTTCGTCGTCGATCTCGAGTTCTTCTTTGGCTTTTGCCATGACATTCACTCCAACTTATGGGGTGGTAATGGCGCACCTTATAGCGACAAAGCCGTGGCTGGTAAAAAAGATTTTTTCAATCGTAAAGATAGGATTTCGAATAGTTGATCAATCGTCTGAAGTCTTGTGCTTGTATTCGCACAGGTCCTCGATCCGACAGCTTCCGCATTGCGGCTTGCGCGCCTTGCAGACGTAGCGGCCATGCAGGATCAGCCAGTGGTGGGCATCGAGCAGGTACTCGCGCGGCACGAACTTCAGCAGTTTCTTCTCCACTTCCAGAACGTTCTTTCCCGGTGCTATGCCGGTGCGGTTGGCGACGCGGAAGATATGCGTGTCCACCGCCATGGCCAGTTGCCGGAAGGCGGTATTGAGCACCACGTTGGCGGTCTTGCGGCCAACCCCGGGCAGGGCTTCGAGGTCCTCGCGGTTGTCGGGGACCTGGCCGCCGTGCTTTTCGATGAGGATGCGGCAGGTTTCGATGACGTTCTTCGCCTTGCTGTTGTAGAGGCCGATGGTCTTGATGTACTCCGACAGCCCCTCGACGCCGAGGGCGTGGATCGCCTCGGGGGTGTTGGCCACCGGATAGAGGCGGGCGGTGGCCTTGTTCACCCCGACGTCGGTGGCCTGGGCGGAGAGGATCACCGCGATGAGCAGTTCGAAGGGGGTGGTGTAGGCCAGTTCGGTCCTTGGCTCGGGGTTGTCTTCGTGCAGTCGGCGGAAGATCTCCGCGCGCTTGGCGGCATTCATTCAATCACTCCAGTGACGCGGACGCGCTGGCGCTGGGTGGCGGGTACGTCGCCCGCCTGCACCTTGGCGCGTTCCGCCAGGCTTTCATCGATACGGTTCTTCAGGGCGATCAGCAGGCCGAGCATGATGAACGCGCCCGGCGGCAGGATCGCCAGCAGGAAGCCCTGGTACTGCGGGAACGGCTGGATCTTCCAGTCCGCCGCCGCCGGGCCGAACAGCAAGTGCATGTCGGCCAGCAGGGTACCCTGGCCGAGCAGCTCGCGCAGGCCGCCGAGGACCAGCAGGACCAGGGCGAAGCCGAGGCCCATCAGCAGTCCGTCGAAGCTGGCGCGCAGCACGCCGTTCTTCGCCGCGAAGGCCTCGGCGCGGCCGAGGATCACGCAGTTGGTGGTGATCAGCGGGATGAAGATGCCGAGGACCTGGTACAGCTCGTAGGTCCAGGCCTGCATCAGCAGTTCGATGCAGGTGGTCAGCGCGGCGATGATCATGACGAACGCCGGCAGCCGGATCGCCTCGCTCACCGCGCCGCGCACCAACGATACCGCGGCATTGGAGCAGGCCAGCACGAGCATGGTGGCCAGGCCCAGGCCGAGGGCGTTGACCGTCGAGTTGCTGGTGCCCAGCAGCGGGCACAGGCCGAGCAACTGGACCAGACCCGGGTTGTTGCGCCACAGGCCGTTGCGGGCGATCTCGCGGAAATCTTGTTCACTCATGTCCGGCAGCCTCTTCGGGGGCGAGCAGGCGTTCGCGGTTGGCGTCGAAGTAGCGCAGCGCCTTGTGCACGGCGCGGACCACGGCGCGCGGGGTGACGGTGGCGCCGGCGAACTGGTCGAACGTACCGCCGTCCTTCTTCACCGCCCAGCCGGCGTCCGCCGGATCGCCCAGGCTCTTGCCGTCGAAACCGTGCACCCAGGGACTCTTGGCCAGTTCGATGCGGTCGCCGAGGCCGGGGGTTTCCTTGTGCGCGACGACCCGTACGCCGAGCAGCCGGCCCTGGGCGGTGACCCCGACCAGTAGCTGGATGGCGCCGCTGTAGCCATCCGGCGCGCTGGCCTGGAGGATCACTGCGCTGGCCTGGCCGTGCAGGCGGGCGACATAGGCCGGACGCGGCGCATCCAGGCCGAGCAGCTTCGGCGCGAAGGTTGGCACCTGGCTGTCCAGCGGATGGTTGTCGTAGCTGCCCGGCGGCAGCAGTTCCAGCAGGGCGCGGCCGCGCGCCTCGCGCTGGGCTTCGGCGATGCGCGCTTCGGTGAATTGCTGCACCAGTGCTACCAGGCCCACTCCGAGCAGGGCGAAGAGCCCGAGCAGGAGGGCATTGCGCAGCATCGAACGGCGAGTCGCGGCGTCCATCAGTCGCCTGCCTTGAAGCCGCGCTCGGCCTTGCGATGGCCGTAGGTGCGCGGCCGGGTGTAGTAGTCGATGGTCGGCGCCGCCAGGTTCATCAGCAGCACGGCGAACGCCACGCCATCGGGATAGCCGCCCCAGGCGCGGATGACGTAGGTGAGGACGCCGACGCCGAGGCCGAAGACCAGCCGCCCGCGATTGCTGGTGGCGCCGGACACCGGGTCGGTGACGATGAAGAAGGCGCCGAGCATGGTCGCCCCGCTGAACAGATGGAACAGTGGCGAGCCATGGGAATCGGAGCCGGAACCATTCCAGAACAGCAGGCTCATGGCGAACAGGCCGGCGAGCATGCCCAGCGGCGCGTGCCAGGTGAACAGCCGGCGCCAGAGCAGGAACAGGCCGCCGAGGAGGAACGCCAGGTTGACCCACTCGCTGCCGGCGCTACCGAGGTGGCCGAAGGCCGGGTTGCCGGCGAACAGCTCGTCGACGGTCAGGCTGCGGTCGGTCTTCAGCACGTCGAGGGCGGTGGCGTGGGCCCAGGCGTCCGGCCGGGTAGCGAGGCCGAGGAATTCGCGGAGGCTGTCGGGCAGGCCGAGGGCGCTGTCCGGCGAGGGCCAGCGGGTCATTTCCAGGGGAAACGAGACCAGCGCCACGACGTAGCCGAGCATCGCCGGGTTGAACGGGTTCTGTCCGAGGCCGCCGTACAGGTGCTTGCCGAATACCAGGGCGAAGAAGGTCGCCACCAGGGTCAGCCACCAGGGGGCGTAGGGCGGCAGGGCGACTGCCAGCAACAGGGCGGTGACCAGCGCGCTGCCGTCCTTGAGGAACACCCCCGGCGATCATGCGCCTGGTGCTCGGCGCCTGCGTCCCCGGCCTGTTGACGCTTACCTGGCTGTACGGCCCGGGCACCCTGCTCAACCTGGCCTGGGCCAGCCTCGTCGCGCTGGCCTGCGAAGCCGCCATGCTGGCCC
>NZ_SCND01000293.1:0-7812 GCF_005503585.1 Pseudomonas sp. 2VD | reverse complement strand
GCGCCATCGGCACCGGCCTGTTCATGGGCAGCGCCTTCGCCATCGGTTTCGCCGGCCCCAGCGTCCTGCTCAGCTACGCCATCGGCGCGCTGATCACCCTGCTGCTGATGGGCTGCCTGGCGGAAATGACCGTGGCCCATGCCACCCCCGGCTCGTTCGGCGCCTTCGCCGAGCACTACGTCGGCCCGCTGGCCGGGTTCCTGGTGCGCTACGCCTACTGGGCGGCCATCGTCCTGGCGGTGGGCACCGAGGTCACGGCGGTGGCCATGTACATGAAGTACTGGTTCGCCGGTATCCCGGAATGGGTCTGGATCATCTCCTTCTCGACCCTGCTGATCGGCCTGAACGCCAGCAGCGTGAAAGCCTTCGGCAACTTCGAATACTGCTTCTCGACACTGAAGATCGCCGCCATCGTCGCCTTCATCCTGCTCGGCGCCTACCTGGTGTTCGGCTCCGCCAACCCGGCCTACGGCGTGCACAACTACAGCGCCCACGGCGGCTTCTTCCCGCACGGCCTGAAAGGCATGTGGATCGCCGTGGTGGTGTCGATCTTCAGCTATCTCAGCGTGGAGATGATCGCGGTCGCCGCCGCCGAGGCCGAGCATCCGGAACAGGCGGTGAAGTCGGCGTTCCGCTCGACCATCGTGCGCCTGGTGGTGTTCTACCTGCTGACCCTGGCGCTGATGCTCGCCATCGTCCCCTGGGACCAGGCCGGGCAGAGCCAGAGCCCGTTCGTCACGGTGATGCAGGCGATCGGCCTGCCCGGCGCCACCGGGGTGATGAACTTCGTGGTGCTGGTGGCCGCGCTGTCGGCGATGAACAGCCAGCTCTACATCACCACCCGGATGATGTTCAGCCTGTCGCGCGCGGGGCACGCGCCGAAGGGCCTCGGCGAACTGAGCCGCCAGGGCGTGCCGCTGAACGCGCTGCTGCTGTCGAGCGTCGGTATCGCCCTGGCGACCCTGCTCAACCTGGTCTACCCCGAGCAGTCCTTCACCCTGATGATGGCGGTGTCGATGTTCGGCGCCCTCTTCACCTGGCTGATGATCTTCTTCACCCACCTCTGCTTCCGCCGCCACCGCGCCCGCCACGGCGGCGCGCCGCTGGCCTTCCGCATGCGCCTGGCGCCCTGGTCGACATTGCTCGGCCTGGCGCTGATGGCGGCGATCCTGGTCACCACCTTCTTCACCGAGGCGTTCCGCATGACCCTGGTCTTCGGCGTGCCGTTCCTCGCGCTGCTCAGCGCACTCTACCTGGTCTTCGTCCGCAAGCCCGGCAGGGATTGTCCGATAGAACGGGCAACGCCCTAGGCGCTCTCCGCCCTGCGAACCTGGCGCGCAGGGCGAAGCACGACCGGCGCGCCCTTTCCGGACCGGGCGGTTCCGTTCCCCATACCTTTTCCGTCGCACAAAAAGCATTACCCGCCGGCCGCCGCGACTCCGTAGCGTAGTGCCCAACCGGACGTTCCGGCCCGCGGCGCGCCGCGGCCGGCGCGCTCCCGTCAGGGACGAAGTGGCGGCACGCCCAGCCATCGAGCGCACTGCATCGCTCTGCCCTGTGGGGACGCAGACGTCGTCAGCCATGAGGGGAACACGATGCATCCGACCTTTTCGCGGGTCCTGCTGGCCGCCGCGCTGGCCAGCGCCGGCAGCCCTGCCGTCGCCACCGAAATCCAGCTCGAGCAAGGCTGGAACGCCGAGCAACGCGCCTCCTGGTACGACGCCTCGCTCGGTTCGCGGCTGCTGCCGCTGGCCTGGGCCCAGGCGCTGGAGCGTCCGGACAGCGAGGAGCGCCTGTTCTCCGAAGACAACGCCCGGCGCCTCGGCTTTCCCCTGCGCAACTGGCAAGGCGGCGAACTGCGCCTGCCGCGCGGCTTCGCCCTCGACCAGCAGGACGACAGCCAGTTCTCCGACACCCGCCTGCGCTGGAAAGCCCGCCAGTCGTCCAGCGAACCCTGGGTCGGGCTGAATTGCGCCGGCTGCCACTCCACCGACATCAGTTACCGCGGCAGCGAACTGACCGTCGACGCCGGCGCCACCCTGGCCAACGTCCAGGCGATCTTCGACGAAGTGCTCGCCGCGCTGCGCCGCACCAGCGACGACGGCGACAAGTTCGCGCGCTTCGCCGGCAACGTCCTCGGCAGCGAGGACAGCCCGGCCAACCGCGACCTGCTGAAGGCCGCCCTGGCCAAGCGCGCGGCGCTGATCGATACCCTGCTGAGCATGTCCGCCACCGACCTGCAACCCGGCCCGGGGCGCCTCGACGCCACCGGCCAGTCACTCAACCGCGCGGCAATCAACTCCGGCGCCCGCCATCTGCAAGCGAACCCGACCGACGCGCCGACCAGCTTCCCGGCACTGTGGCACACGTTGCAGATGGACAAGCTGCAATCCAGCGGATTCGTGCCCAACGTCAAGGTCCTCGACCTCAACGGCCAGGTCTTCGACCTCGGCTACCTGGCCGGCGACATCGGCGTGGTCCAGGGCGACTACGGCGACGTGGTCAGCCATCCGCTGTCCGGCCTGGAGGGCTACATCTCGAGCATCCGCGTGGACAACCTGACCCGTGTCGAGGGCCTGATCCACAAGCTCAAGGCGCCGGCCTGGCCGAGCCAGCTGTTCGGCGCCCCGGACAGCGCCAGGCTGGCCCAGGGCAAGCGCCTCTACGAGGAGAACTGCGCGGCCTGCCATGCGAGCATCGGCCGCGACGACCTGCAAACCCCGATCAAGGTCCGCCAGGTGCGCCTGAAGGCCCATGGCGACGACGCGCCGATCGGCACCGACCCGTGGATGGCCTGCAACACCTTCACCTTCAGCAGCCCCAGCGGCAACTACTTCGGCCTGTTCCGACCGTCCCTCGGCACCCCCAGCGGCGTCGGCATCGTCGGGCGGACTTCGAAGATCGCAGACATGCAGGTCCCCGAGGTGTTCCAGATCATGCTCGGCAAGAAAGGCCAGCTGGCCGACGGCATCGCCGAGATCATCCACGCCATCGTCACCGGGCAGCAGACCCTGCCCGGCTCCGACAGCCTGCAAGCGCTTCCCACCGGGCAACTGCTGCTGGCCGGCGGCGACCCGGCCGGCAGCCAGGCGCCGAGCCTCGCCGCCGGCGAAGTCCCCGCCGACAAGAGTGCGCGCAAGGACTACTGCCTGAACACCGAGCATCCGTTCCTCGGCTACATCGCTCGCCCGCTGAACGGCATCTGGGCCACTGCGCCCTACCTGCACAACGGTTCGGTGCCGTCGCTGTACGACCTGCTGCTGCCCCAGGAGCAACGGCCGACCACCTTCTACACGGGCAGCCACGAGTTCGATCCGAGCCGGGTCGGCTACCTCACCGGGCCCGGCCCGGACAACGCCTTCCTCTTCGACACCCACCTGGAAGGCAACTCCAACGCCGGCCACGACTTCGCCCGCGAGTACGACGAAAGCCAGCGCCTGGCGCTGCTCGAATACCTCAAGACCCTGTGAGCCGGCCCCGCCCACATGCCCAATAGAGAGAACCGCCCGATGACCCTATCGCGACTCAGCCTTGCCATCCTTTCCGTCCTCGCCGGTGCCCCGGCATTCGCCGACGACAGCGGCGTCGACCTCGACCAGGGCTGGAACCAGACCCAGAAGACCGCCTGGCTGGAAGCCGGCCAGGGCTCGCGGATGCTGCCGCTGGCCTGGCTGGTGGCGCTGGAGCAGCGCGCCAGCGAAGAACCGCTGATGTCCGACGCGCTGATCCGCCAGTACGGCTATGTCCCGCACACCCTCGGCGGTTCCAGCGTGAAGGTGGTGCAGGGCTACGCGGTCGACCGCAGCGACGACAGCGACCTGACCTTCACCAAGCTGCGCTGGAAGGCCCTGCAGGGCTCCAGGGAACCCTGGGTCGGACCGACCTGCAGCATGTGCCACACCTCGCACATCAGCTACCAGGGCACCCAGTTGACCGTCTACGGCGGGCAGACCATGGGCGACCTCGCCGGCTTCCAGCTGGAGATCCTCGGCGCCCTGCAGAGCACCCGCGCCGACACCGCCAAGTTCGAGCGCTTCGCCCGCAAGGTGCTCGGCGCCGACGGCCTGGTCAGCGGCTACAACGACGCCAACAAGGCGCGCCTGCAGGCAGCCCTGGACGCCACCATCGTGCGCCTGCGCGACGGCTCGCACTTCAACCTGCCGCACGATCCCGAGTTCGGCCCGGGGCGCCTGGACGCCATCGGTTCGATCTTCAACTCGGTGGGCTACGAACTGCACGCCGACGAGCAGATCTACGGCGCCGAGGACGCCCCCGTGAGCTATCCGTTCCTGTGGAACGTACCGCAGCTGGACCGCGTGCAGTGGACCGGCTTCAACCCGAACCACATCAACGTGGTCGACATCGACAACCGCAAGTTCGACGTCGGCGCCCTGGCGCGCAACGCCGGCGAGGCGGTCGGGGTATTCGCCGACGTCAAGGTGCTCAGCCCGATCCAGTCGGCGCTGCACATCGGCTACCCGTCGAGCATCAACGTCGACAACCTGATCCGCATCGAAGACCAGCTCGGCCAACTGAAGCCGCCGGCCTGGCCGAACCAGCTGTTCGGCGCCCCGGAGCCGACCAGGGTCGCCGAGGGCCGCGAGCTGTACCGGCAACATTGCTCCAGTTGCCACACGCCGCTGGACCGCAACGACCTGCGGACCCCGGTGAAGACCGTGCTCACCCACCTGCAGGCGCGCGGCGAGGTCGCGCCGATCGGCACCGACCCGTGGACCGCCTGCAACAGCATCGCCCAACTGAAGACCGGCTATGTGCGCGGCAAGCCCTACCTGTCCTTCGTCGGCACCGGCCAGCGCGGTTTCTACGGCAAGCAGGCCTATGCGGTGGACGTGCTCCAGGAAGTGGTGGTCCAGGCCCTGGCCGCGCGCGGCCTGAGCGTCGCCCTGGGTGCCTTCCAGACCGCCGCCCTGGGCATCTTCGACGGGCAGTTGCCGCCGCTGATCAGTCCGGTGCCGGACAGCCCCGACGCCGACAGCGTCGAAGCGACCGCCGCGGACGCGCCAGGCGCCCTGCTCCTGGCCGAAAACGTCGCGGCCGACAGCGACAAGGCCCGGCGCCTGGAGCAGTGCCTGGCGATGACCAGCGACCTGATGGCCTACAAGGCGCGCCCGCTGAACGGTATCTGGGCCAGCCCGCCCTACCTGCACAACGGCTCGGTGGCGACCCTCTACGACCTGCTGCTGCCGCCGGACCTGCGGCCGCGGACCTTCTATACCGGCAGCGTCGAGTTCGACCCGGTCAACGTCGGCTACATCACCGATGCCGGCGGCGCCAACCGCTTCCTCTTCGACAGCGGCAAGCCGGGCAACGCCAATGGCGGCCACGACTACGGCAACGCGCAGTTCAACGAGCAGCAGCGCCGCGCCCTGGTCGAGTACATGAAGACCCTCTGAAGCCCCTTGCGCGGCCGGCGCTCCCGGCCGCCTCCCTCAACCGGCGGCGACCCGCCGCGCGGTCTCGACGAAGCATTCGAACTGGGTGTCGCTGGCGCGAAGCCGCGAAGTCGGCGACACCGCCAGCCCCACCGGCAGGCGGAAGCCTTCGTTGACCGCCGCCGGCAGAGCGGTGAAGGCCACCCCCGGATAGGCGAACTTGGTCAGCGACAACGGCAGGAAGGCGAAGCCGTCGCCGCTGGCGACCTGGGCCAGGAGAATGCTCAGGTCGTTCGGCCGCACGCTGCGCCGGGGCGCGAAGGCGGCGGCATCCATCGCATCGTTCATGAACTGGCTGTAGGCGGGAAACAGCGAGTCCTTCGGTACCAGCAGCGGCTCGCCAATCAGGTCGTTCAGCGACCAGTCGGGCGCCAGTCGCCGGTGCAGGGTTTCCGACAGGGCGATGACGTGCTCGTAGCTGCCGATCTCCATCAGCTCGTATTCACGCACCACCTTCGGCGGCGCGCCGATGATCGCCGCGTCCAGGGACGACTCGCGGACCAGGCTGAGCAGGTCCAGCGATGGCGCCCAGGATGGCGAAACGGCGCTGCACACCCGCGCTTCCTTCAGTTGCCGGGCCAGCTCGCCGGACCAGCCGGGATCGAGGTAGCGACTGAAACCGATGTGCAACTGGCGGTCGTCGCCGTCGCCGATGTCGCGGGTCAGCGCCTTGGCCTCGGCGATGATCTTCACCGCGCGGCAATGCACCACCCTGCCCACCTCGGTCAGGCTCACCCCGGCCGGACCGCGGACGAACAGCGCCTCGCCGATGTGCACTTCGAGCGCCTGGATCTGCCGCGACAGCGACGGCTGCGAAACGTGCAGCACCTCGGCGGCCTGGCCGATGCTGCCGTACTCGGCGACACAGGCGAAATACATCAGCTGGCGCAACGAAGGCATCGCCTTCGACCAGTTGATGATTGGGAAACTGGCATCGGTCACGGACATTGCGTACATACCCCTCGCTGGCAACACGGGTCGGATCGGCACGGGCAGGGAAACCCCGGGACGGCGCGACGAACGACCGCCGGCAGCCTGCTTCCGAAAGCCGTTTCGCGGCAGAAGAACGAAAGATAGGTAGCGGAGATGACAGGAAGCGCGACGTTCGGGGCCGGGACGCTCTTCATGGGCGGCGTCTTGTTCCCGCGCCGCCAGTATAGCCAGGCGGCATGGGGAACTGGCCATGCGGCGCGGCACGGCCGCGGGCCACCCTCGCCGTTCGGATAGGTCCCCTTGCCAGGTCGGTCCGAAGCTGCCAGGGACCGTCGCAAGCGCTGCGCCGTGGGCACCGGCCACGAACGCAGGCCACCTCGTCGGCAGCGGCTGAACCGCTTCGTCTTTTCGTGAACCGCTTCCGTGTCGGCGGAGCGCCAGGGGGTCTACGCTGAGTTTTTCAGGATCAGGAGTACCGCCATGCTGGATCACGACCTGACTGTCGCCCTGCTCTGCCGTCTCAACCAGAACCAGAGTGCCCTCGGCATGGCCCTGGAGGAGCTGGCGATCTGGGCGAAGCGCCATGAAGGCGGCGAAACCTACGATGTCGTCATGAACCACCTGCAGACCCTGGAGCGCAACGCCGACTTCGTCGCCGAGGCCATCGTCGTCCTGATGGCGGATCGCTGAAGCGCGCCGGACCCGTACGAGCGGACGAGCCTGCGCGGTGCGCTGGGCACGGTGCGCAGTAAAATCTTCAAGATTTTTCTTACAAGGCAATAGGACTCGTCCAAGTTACCTCGCCCATAGCTCCCGGTACCCTCGCCCGTTACACCTTCCAAGCACCAACGGGATCTCCAGGGCTTATGCTTCTTCGAACCATCAGTGTGGAAACTGCCGAGCAGACGGAACTGAATGCGGCCTTGTTGTGTGGTTTCGCCATTCCCGCCAGCGACCGCAACTTCATCGCCTACAGCCTCAACGAACAGGTCGACGAAAACGACTCGCGCGTCTACATCGCCTCCCTGTTCAAGACCGACGACGGCTTCCGCCTGGGCCGCCTCGACACCGACGAGGCCTGCGAGGCGGCCATCCAGGTGTTCCGCCAGCTGGTCCGCGAAGCCACCACCGGCAACCGCCGGACCAGCGACCTGGCCTACCACCTCATCGACCTGCAGGACGCGGCCATCGCCCCCTCGCGGCGGGAAGAACACCGCTCCCTGGTGCTCGAACGCGAGTGGGTGATGAAGCTCGTCACCTTCGAGTCCCCCCATGGCTACGGCCCCGCCCTGGATGGCGAGGAACCCTGCGCGGACGTCCCGCCGCTCGTCCATGAGGCCCTTTTCGAAGACGCCGCTCCCGATGTCTTCGCCGCGGACGATGCGGACGAGGCCTCGGACGGGCCGGCGGAGCCCATCGACGAGCC
>NZ_SCND01000292.1:0-7818 GCF_005503585.1 Pseudomonas sp. 2VD | reverse complement strand
CCCCACGAAATCCCGTCCTGGAAGCCCCATGTCCGACCGTCTCACCCTCCTGCGCCCCGACGACTGGCACATTCACCTGCGTGACGGTGCCGCGCTGGCCAATACCGTCGGCGACGCCGCCCGCACCTTCGGCCGCGCCATCGTCATGCCGAACCTGGTACCGCCGGTGCGCAACGCCGCCGAAGCCGACGCCTACCGGCAGCGCATCCTCGCCGCCCGTCCCGCCGCCAGCCGCTTCGAGCCGCTGATGGTGCTGTACCTCACCGACCGCACCAGCGCCGAGGAAATCCGTACCGCCAAGGCCAGCGGCTTCGTGCATGCCGCCAAGCTCTATCCGGCAGGCGCCACCACCAACTCGGACTCTGGCGTGACCCGCATCGACAATATCTTCGAAGCGCTCGAGGCGATGGCCGAGGTCGGCATGCCGCTGCTGGTGCATGGCGAGGTGACCCGCGCCGAGGTCGACGTATTCGATCGCGAGAAGCAGTTCATCGACGAGCACCTGCGCCGGGTGGTCGAGCGCTTCCCGACCCTGAAAGTGGTCTTCGAGCACATCACCACCGGCGACGCCGCCCAGTTCGTCCGGGAAGCCCCGGCCAACGTCGGCGCGACCATTACCGCCCATCACCTGCTGTACAACCGCAACCACATGCTGGTCGGCGGTATCCGCCCGCATTTCTATTGCCTGCCGATCCTCAAGCGCAACACCCACCAGGAAGCCCTGCTGGACGCCGCGGTGAGCGGCAACCCGAAATTCTTCCTCGGCACCGACTCGGCGCCGCACGCCCGCCACGCCAAGGAAGCCGCCTGCGGTTGCGCCGGCTGCTACAGCGCCTACGCCGCCATCGAGCTGTATGCCGAGGCCTTCGAACAGCGCAATGCGCTGGACAAGCTGGAAGGCTTCGCCAGCCTGCATGGCCCGGATTTCTATGGCTTGCCGCGCAACACCGACCGGATCACCCTGGTCCGCGAGGAGTGGCAGGCGCCCGCCAGCCTCCCCTTCGGCGACTTCGACGTGGTACCGCTGCGCGCCGGCGAGACACTCCGCTGGAAACTGCTGGAGGCCGGGGCATGAGCGAAGACAACTTCGACGACGAATTCGACGGCAGCCTCCCCAGCGGCCCGCGCCATCCGATGGCGCGCCGCTTCCGCGGCTACCTGCCGGTAGTGGTGGACGTCGAGACCGGCGGCTTCAACTCGGCCACCGACGCGCTGCTGGAAATCGCCGCGACCACCGTCGGCATGGACGAGAAAGGCTTCCTGTTCCCGGAACACACCTACTTCTTCCGCATCGAGCCCTTCGAAGGCGCCAACATCGAGCCGGCCGCACTGGAATTCACCGGCATCAAGCTTGACCACCCGCTGCGCATGGCGGTGCAGGAGGAAGCGGCACTCACCGAGATCTTCCGCGGCATCCGCAAGGCGCTGAAGGCCAATGGCTGCAAGCGGGCGATCCTGGTCGGCCACAACAGCAGCTTCGACCTCGGTTTCCTCAATGCCGCCGTGGCGCGTACCGGGATCAAGCGCAATCCGTTCCATCCCTTCTCCAGCTTCGACACCGCCACCCTGGCTGGCCTCGCCTACGGCCAGACGGTCCTGGCCAAGGCCTGCCAGGCCGCCGGCATGGAGTTCGACAACCGCGAGGCGCACTCGGCACGCTACGACACCGAGAAGACCGCCGAGCTGTTCTGCGGCATCGTCAACCGCTGGAAGGAAATGGGCGGCTGGATGGATGACGACGACTGAGCCTCGGCCCACTTAGGCGGATAACGCCAGGACGTTATCCGTCCTACGCGACCGGTCAGGCAATCTCCCCCTCTTCGGAGCGAGGCGCGTGACCTGGGATGGGGCTGCCGGCCCCCGCGAACCCATGAAAAAGCCCCGCCGAAGCGGGGCTTTTTTCCAACGCGCGAAGCAGGCTCTTCTTACAGCTTGCTGGCGTTCTCGGCCAGGTACTTGGCCACGCCTTCGGGCGATGCGGTCATGCCCTTGTCGCCCTTCTTCCAGTTGGCCGGGCAGACTTCACCGTGCTCCTCATGGAACTGCAGGGCATCGACCAGACGCAGCAGCTCGTCCATGTTGCGGCCCAACGGCAGGTCGTTGACGATCTGCGAGCGCACAACGCCTTCCTTGTCGATCAGGAACGCGCCACGGAAGGCCACGCCACCGTCGGACTCGACGTCATAGGCCTTGGCGATCTCGTGCTTGGTGTCGGCCGCCAGGGTGTACTTGACGGCGCCGATGCCGCCCTTGTCCACCGGGGTGTTGCGCCAGGCGTTGTGGGTGAAGTGGGAGTCGATGGAAACGCCGATCACCTCGACGTTGCGCGCCTGGAATTCCGGGATGCGGTGGTCCAGGGCGATCAGCTCGGACGGGCAGACGAAGGTGAAGTCCAGCGGATAGAAGAACACCAGGCCGTACTTGCCCTTGATGGCCTCGGACAGGGTGAAGCTCTCGACGATCTCGCCATTGCCCAGTACCGCGGCAACGTTGAAGTCAGGCGCTTTCTTACCTACGAGTACGCTCATTCCATGTCTCCTTTAAGCGGAAGGTTGAAGGACGGCACCGCAGCCTGCCGGCTCCTCGTGAAGCCTCGATGGCAGGGGCGCCGTTCCCCGGGAAACAACCATCATACACCCCGCCCCAGCCGGCGCTAAGTCTTTGTCCGACAAAGCCATTTGTCGGGGGGCGAAAAAAACCCGACTAAAACGCTCCAGGGAACTTTGACAATCATTCTCATTATTATTAGTATCTTTTCCAACTCAACTTCCCAGTAGCCAGATCGCCATGTACGTCTGCCTCTGCCAAGGTGTTACCGACAACCAGATCCGCGATGCCATCTACGAAGGCTGCTGCAGCTATCGTGAGGTTCGCGAAGCCACCGGCGTCGGTACCCAGTGCGGCAAGTGCGCATGCCTGGCCAAGCAGGTGGTACGCGAAACCCTCAACGACCTGCAGAGTGCCCAGCCGGTACCGGCGTTCGGGACTACGGCGTTCGTCGCTGCCTGAAAAATATTTTTTATCCCTCTTTCAGAAGAACCGGGCCTGGCGCCCGGTTTTTTTATGCCTTCAATTCAATGACTTAGCGGCAGAACGCGGAAAGAAAACATTCGTATTCATATTCTTTTTCCCTTATATTTCAATAACTTAGGTTTGACACCCTGCTTCGTCGCGGCCAAACTTGGCGAATCACACCCACTACGACGGCAGGATTCGGCATGAAAGGCGACAAGAAAGTCATCCAGCACCTCAACAAGATCCTCGGCAACGAGCTGATCGCGATCAACCAGTACTTCCTCCACTCGCGCATGTGGAACGACTGGGGCCTGAAGCGCCTCGGCGCCCACGAGTACCACGAGTCGATCGACGAGATGAAGCATGCCGACAAGCTCATCGAGCGCATCCTCTTCCTCGAAGGCCTGCCCAACCTGCAGGACCTCGGCAAGCTGCTGATCGGCGAGAACACCCAGGAAATGCTGCAGTGCGACCTGAACCTGGAGCTGAAGGCGACCAAGGACCTACGCGAAGCCATCGTGCATTGCGAGCAGGTGCACGACTACGTCAGCCGCGACCTGCTGAAGGACATCCTGGAGTCGGAAGAAGAGCACATCGACTACCTGGAGACCCAGCTGGGCCTGATCCAGAAAGTCGGCCTGGAGAACTACCTGCAGTCGCACATGCACGAAGACGACTGATCGGGAACCACGACGAAGCGCCGGCGGCCTGCCCCGCCGGCGCTTTTTTCTTGCCCGCCAGAAAGCCTCAGGCGCTGCGCGGCCTGCGCCGGACCAGATCGGCGCGCAGGGCCAGCAACAGGCAAAGACCGACCAGCACCAGCAATGCCCAGCGCAGGCCGATCTCGTGGGCCAGCAGGCCGATCAGCGGCGGCCCCATCAGCAGTCCTCCATAACCCACGGTAGAGACGGCGGCGACTCCGATCACCGGATCGATGCCCGGCTGGTTGCCGGCGGCGCTGATCACGATCGGCACCATCACCGACAGCCCCAGGCCAACCACCCCGAAACCGGCGATGCTCAGCGCCGGCCAGGGGCTGAACAGCGCCACCAGCATGCCCAGCGTGGCCAGCGAACCCAGGCCGCGCAGCAACGGCGCATCGTCGATGCGTCCGCGCAGGCGGTCGCCGAACAGCCGCCCCACCACCATCGCCGCGGAAAACGCCGCGAAGCCCAGCGCCGCCACCCGCTCGGAAGCATCCAGAACGCTGTGCAGGAACAGCGCGCTCCAGTCAGCCACGCCGCCCTCGGAAACGAACGCGCAGAGAATCAGCAGGCCCAGGCCGAGCAAGGCCCGCGGCGGCAAGGTGAAGCCGCCGCCCTTGCGCGCGCCCGCCTTGCTCGGGTCCGGCGGAAGCAACGCGCGTACGAAGAATGGCAGGCTCAGCAGGCCGAGTGCGGAGAGAATGAGGAAGTGCCAGAACGGCGTCAGTCCGGCCAGGGCCGCGGCGCTCAACGCACCGACCAGGCAACCGAGGCTGTACATGCCATGCAGCATGGACATGCAGGGCTTGCCGAGCAGGCGCTCGACATCCACCGCCTGGATGTTCATCGCCACGTCCATCCCGGCGAAGCTCACGCCCAGCACGTAGAAGGCCAACGCCAGTTGCCACCAGCCCTGGCTCAGGCCGAGCAGCGGAAACACCAGCAGCATGATCAGGCAACCGCCGATCACTACGCTGCGGCTGCCGATGCGCTGGACCAGGAAACCGCTCAACGGGAACGCCGTGAGCGCGCCGACCCCGACGCCGAGCAGGGCCTGGCCGAGCGCGCGCTCGTCCAGCTGGGTCTGCTCCTTGAGCGCCGGGATGCGTCCCATCAGGTTGCCGATGACCAGCCCGGCCATGGCGAAGAAATAGATGCAAGCCAGGCGACCCTGGCGAGGATTGACTTCCGACATGGAGGCTCCCGGTTTCCTTGCTGGTTTCTCCGGACAAAAAAGAAACCCCGCACAAGGCGGGGCTCTTCGTCGGATGCGCGGATCAGGCGTTGGCTTTGGCCGCCGCGTCCTTGACCAGGGTCTGCAGTTCGCCCTTCTCGAACATCTCGGCGAGGATGTCGCTGCCGCCGACCAGTTCGCCATTGACCCACAGCTGCGGGAAGGTCGGCCAGTTCGCGTACTTCGGCAGGTTGGCGCGGATTTCCGGGTTCTGCAGGATGTCGACGTAGGCGAACTTCTCGCCACAGGCCATCAGCACCTGGGCCGCGCGCGAGGAGAAACCGCACTGCGGGGCGTTCGGCGAACCCTTCATGTACAGCAGGATGGGGTTGTTGGCGATCTGCTCTTTAATGGTTTCGATGATGTCCATGGCTTACCTCAACAGGAACGTTTCGACACGGTAACTCGGCAAATAATGACCGGTATTGTATCGGAAAGCCTAGCGCGACGCTCGGCTTTACTCTCGCGTTCCGTCGACCCGCTCAGGCCGCTTCCACCTCCACCGGCAGGCCGTTGAGCGCGGCGTTACCCGACAGCAGGTCGAGATGACGCTCGTCGGTCAGGTCGTTGGCGCTGACGCCGGCCTGGGCGCGGGCGATCGCCAGTTGCACGCCGGGCCGCGCGTGGCCCCAGCCGTGCGGCAGGCTGACCACCCCGGGCATCATCTCGCTGCTCGCCGCCACCTCCACCTCGACGCTGCCGACCCGCGAGCGCACCCGCACCCGCTGCCCGTCGACCAGGCCGCGACCCTCCAGATCGCGCGGGTGCATCAGCAACTGGTGACGCGGCTTGCCCTTCACCAGGCGATGGTAGTTGTGCATCCAGGAATTGTTGCTGCGCACGTGGCGTCGTCCGATCAGCAGCAACTGGTCGGACGCAGGCAGTGGCTGTGCGGCGAAGCGTTGCAGGTCGTCGACGAACAGCGGCGGAGCAGCCTGGATGCGCTGGCCGGCGGTCTTCAGGCGCGGCGCCAGGTTCGGCCGCAGCGGCCCGAGGTCGATGCCGTGGGGATGTTCGCGCAGAGTGGCCAGGCTCAGCCTGTGCTCAGAACGGTCGCCGTAGGCGCCCGCGCGCAGGCCGAGGTCGATCATCTGCTGCGGCTCCAGGGTCGGTTTCAGCTCCAGGCCGTTGCGCGCGGCGAAGGCCCGCGCCAGGCCGACGAAGATCTCCCAGTCGTGCAGCGCACCCTCGGGACGCGGCAGCACGGCCTCGTTGAAACGGGTCACGTTACGCACGGCGAAGACGTTGAAGGTGGTGTCGTAGTGATCGTGCTCCAGCGGCGCGGTGGGCGGCAGGATGAGATCGGCGTAGCGGGTCGTCTCGTTGATGTAGAGGTCGATGCTGAGCATGAACTCCAGGCCGTCCAGGGCCTGTTCGAGCCGCCTCCCGTTGGGCGTGGACAGCACCGGGTTGCCGGCTACCGTGACCAGCGCGCGCACCTGCCCCTCGCCTTCGCCGAGGATTTCTTCCGCCAATGCCGCCACCGGCAGTTCGCCGCCATATTCCGGCAGCCCCGAGACGCGGCTGCGCCAACGGTCGAAGTGGCCACCCGAGGTACTCGCCACCAGGTCCAGGGCCGGCGAGGTGCACAGCGCGCCACCGACCCGGTCGAGGTTGCCGGTGACCAGGTTGATCAGTTGCACCAGCCACTGGCAGAGCGTGCCGAAGGCCTGGGTGGAAACGCCCATCCGGCCATAGCAGACCGCCCGTTCGGCGGCGGCGAAATCCCGCGCCAGTTGGCGAATGCTTTCGGCCGGCACGCCACAGCGCACGCTCATGGACTCGGCGTCGAAGACCGCGACCGCCTCGCGCACCCGCTCCAGCCCGTCGACCGGCAGCGGCGTGGGGCGACCGAGGTTCTCCTCGAACAGGGTGTTGAGTATCCCGAGCAACAGCGCCGCATCCTGGCCGGGACGAATAAACAGGTGCCGGTCGGCGATAGCCGCGGTCTCGCTGCGCCGGGGATCGACCACCACCAGCCGGCCGCCGCGGGCCTTCAGCGCCTTCAGGCGCTTCTCCACGTCCGGCACGGTCATGATGCTGCCGTTGGACGCCAGCGGGTTGCCGCCGAGCACCAGCATGAAGTCGGTGTGGTCGATGTCGGGGATCGGGATCAACAAACCATGGCCGTACATCTGCTGGCTGACCAGGTGATGCGGCAACTGGTCGACGGAAGTCGCGGAGAAGCGGTTGCGCGTTTTCAGCAGGCCGAGGAAGTAGTTGCTATGGGTCATCAGGCCGTAGTTGTGCACGCTCGGATTGCCCTGGTAGACCGCCACCGCATCGTTGCCATGGCGCTCGCGGATCTCGCCGAGGCGGCTGGCCACCAGCGCGAAGGCCTCGTCCCAGCCGATCGGCTGCCACTCGCTGCCGACCCGGCGCAACGGCTGGCGCAGGCGGTCGGGGTCGTCCTGGATGTCCTGCAGGGCCACCGCCTTGGGACAGACATGGCCGCGGCTGAAGCTGTCCTGCGGGTCGCCCTTGATCGAGCGGATCCGCGGCACGCCGCCCTCGTCGCTCTCGGTCTCGATGGCGAGACCGCAGATGGCCTCGCAGAGATGGCACGCACGGTAGTGGAGGGTCTTGCTCATGGCTCGCCTCTTCATTGTCGTCGCCGGCCGCCGCGGCCCGGCGCGTACGCGAGGACCAGACGACCGGTCTAGTCGTCGAATCGGCACTATGC
The DNA here is from genome assembly GCF_005503585.1 of Pseudomonas sp. 2VD. NCBI lineage: Bacteria > Pseudomonadati > Pseudomonadota > Gammaproteobacteria > Pseudomonadales > Pseudomonadaceae > Pseudomonas > Pseudomonas sp. 2VD. The sequence continues at coordinate 182 of NZ_SCND01000292.1, read as the reverse complement.
GGCGCCTTCCGCCGCCGCGCCAGCAGCGTCAGTCGGCTGAATCGCCAGGCATCAGGCTGGCCGATGGGCGCGGTAGAGGGGAAGCGTGCCGTTTGTCCGGCTGTCAACTATCCACCTGGGAATTCCGGCGCGGCGAAAGCCGGTGCTAAACCTTGTCTCTTCGAGTCCGCCCCTGTCCGACA
>NZ_SCND01000291.1:0-7975 GCF_005503585.1 Pseudomonas sp. 2VD | reverse complement strand
GCCCATGAACAGGCCGGTGCCGATGGCGCCGCCGATGGCGATCATGCTCATCTGCGCGGCCGAGAGCCGCCGTTGCAGGCCCTGTTCGCGGCGCGAGATGGCCTCGAAGCCCTGGGGGTCGTTCATCTGGATGTCCTCTGGAATCTTATTGGGGTTCTTATGAATTGCCGAGGGAACGTCGGTGGCGATGTGCGGGTGCCGGTCGCGGGCTCCTGTGCGCGAGAGCGGTGGGTGTTCGCGGGCCGCCCCGGGAATACCGGCGCGGCCCGCGCGAGCGGGGCTCAGGTCACCTTGTGCCGGACCTGGTAGCGCGGCTCTTTCCAGGCTTCGCTCTGGAGGATTTCCAGCAACGCCTGCACCGCATCCCAGACCTCGACGAAGCGGGTGTACAGCGGGGTGAAGCCGAAGCGCAGGATGCCCGGCTCGCGGTAGTCGCCGATCACCCCTCGGTCGATCAGGGCCTGGACGATGGCGTAGCCCTGGGCATGCTCGAAGCTGACATGGCTGCCGCGCCGGGCATGCTCGCGCGGGGTCACCAGGGTCAGGCCGAAGCGTTCGCAGCGGCTTTCCACCAATTCTATGAACAGGTCGGCGAGGGCCAGCGACTTGTCGCGCAGGCGCTGCATGTCGGTCCGGGCGAAGATGTCCAGGCCGCATTCGACCAGGGCCAGCGAGGTGATCGGCTGGGTGCCGCAGAGGAACCGGGTGATGCCTTCGCCGGGCTGGTAGCGCGGCTCCATGGCGAACTGGCGGGAATGGCCGAACCAGCCGGACAGCGGTTGCCAGACACGCTCGCGCAGGCGCGGCGCGACCCACACGTAGGCCGGCGAGCCGGGGCCGCCGTTGAGGTACTTGTAGGTGCAGCCGATGGCGTAGTCGGCCTCGGCCGCGTGCAGGTCCAGCGGCAGCGCGCCGGCCGAGTGGGCCAGGTCCCAGATCGCCAGGGCGCCGTTTTCGTGGACCAGGCGGGTGACCTCGCGCATGTCGTGCAGGTAGCCGGTCTTGTAGTTGACATGGCTGAGCATCACCACCGCGGTATCCGCGTCGATCGCCGCCGGCAGTTGCTCCGGGCCATCCACCAGGCGCAGCCGGTAGCCGCGCTGGAGCATGTCGGTAAGGCCCTCGGCGATGTACAGGTCGGTGGGGAAGTTGCTCGATTCGGAAACGATCACCTTGCGCCCTGGCGCTTCTTCCTCCTGGACCCGCAGGGCGGCGCTGAGCACCTTGAACAGGTTGATCGAGGTGGTGTCGGTGATCACCACTTCGCCGGCGCGCGCGCCGATCAGGGGCGCCAGCTTGTCGCCGAGGCGCTCCGGCAGGCCGCGCCAGTCGGCGCTGTTCCAGCTGCGGATGAGGCCCTCGCCCCATTCCGCGGCGACCACTTCGGCGGCGCGCTCCACGGCGGCCCGGGGGCGGGCGCCGAGGGAGTTGCCGTCGAGGTAGATCACGCCGTCGGGCAGGGCGAACAGTTGGCGCAGGTCGGCCAGGGGATCGCCGGCGTCGAGCGCCAGGCAGTCGTCACGAGTGGTCATCGGTTACTCCGCGGTAGGCAGGGCGCGCAGCACGGCACGCACCGGGCTGGCATCGAGGTGGGTGAATTTCAGCGGCAGGGCGAGCAGTTCGTAGTCGCCGGCGGGCACGTCGTCGAGGACCACGCCTTCGAGGATCGCCATGCCGTGGCGGCCCACCGCGTGGTGGGCGTCGAGGGTCTTGGAGTGCTGGGGGTCGAGCGACGGGGTGTCGATGCCGACCAGCCTGACGCCGCGCTCGGCGAGGCACTCGATGGTGGCCGGAGCGATAGCGCAGAAGCCTTCCGGCCAGTTCGCCGGGACCCGTTCGAAGGTCCGCAGCAGCACCCGCGAGGGCAGGTCGTCGAGCTGGCCGGCGAGGTGTTCGGGGGTCACCAGCGGGTTAGCGCCGATGCAGTGGATCACCCGGCACGGTCCCATGTAGACGTCCAGCGGCACCTGGCCGATGGGCAGGCCGTCGGCGCGGTAGTGCAGGGGACCGTCGACGTGGGCGCCGGTATGCGGCGAAAGGGTGATCCGGCCGACGTTGACCGGGCACTGCTCGTCCAGCCGCGCCGCCCATTCCTGCTGGAACGGCGTGTCGCCGGGCCAGGTCGGCGTGCTCGGGTCGAGGGCGGGACTGATGTCCCAGTAGCGGAGCGAAGTCATTGTTTTTCTCCGGAAATCCAGCGAATGATAATGGACGAGATTTCGGAGAATTTTCGTGCGAAATGCAAGGCTGCATGGCAATCTGTTCGCACAAAATTCGAAGATAGCTATTCATTCTGATAGGAATTGCACATGCCCCTGGACGCCATCGATCTGCGCATTCTCCGTCACCTGCAGCAGGACGGGCGGATGAGCAACCAGGACCTGGCGGAGAAGGTTTCCCTCTCGCCATCCGCCTGCCTGCGCCGGCTGCGCCTGCTGGAAAGCGAGGGGATCATCCGCGGCTACTCGGTGGAGCTGGATGCCGAGCGTCTGGGCGTGGAGCTGGAAGCCATCGTCCATGTGTCGCTGCGCCAGGACGTCGAGGGTTGGCACGAGGCGTTCATCGCCAGGGTCCGGGACTGGCCGGAGGTGGTCACCGCCTATGTGGTGACCGGCGCCACCAACTATGTGCTACGGGTCCGGGCGCGCAACCTCAAGCACTATTCGGACTTCATCGTGAACAAACTGAACCGCGCCGCCGGCGTCACCGATATCCGCTCGGAAATCGTCCTGCAGGAGATCAAGGCCGGTGCCGACCTGCTCGACCTGGTGAACCTGAAGAGTTGAACGGGGCGACCCCTCATAAAAGCATGAGTGCAATGAGAGGGACGAATTTTCAGTCGTCGAGGGAAATAATTATTTTGTCTTTTTTCATGGGGTTACGAGTTATTAGCTAATGAATAAATAGTCTGCCGGAATTGATTTTCCCCGTGCTAGGTTTCCTCCGTCCCCGTTGCCGGGTTGTCAACGTTACACGGAGGTTAGGCGGTGAGTGAATATATCGAGACCGACGACGCAAGTTACTTCCGGGTCAGGCGCCAGGCCTATGTTTCCGCGGAACTGCACCGGCGCGAACTGCACGAGATATTCGACGACAGCTGGCTGTATGCCGCCCACCTCAGCGAGCTGCGCGAGCCCGGCGACTTCATCACCCGCGACGTCGGCGGGCGCAACCTGATCATCCAGCGTCGCGCCGATGGCGAGCCGGCGGTCTACCTGAACGCCTGCGCGCACCGTGGGGCCAAGGTCTGCGCCGAGCGCCAGGGCAACAGCCAGCGTTTCACCTGTCCCTACCATGGCTGGACCTACGACAGCCACGGCAGCCTGATCGGCCTGCCGGACAAGGCCGCCTACCAGCACGCCGGGCAATGCCATCCGGAGCTGTCCCTGACACGGGTGAAACACGCGGTCTACCGCAACTTCCTGTTCATCCACTACGGCGCCCGGCAAGCGTCCCTGGAAACCTACCTGGGCCAGGCGAAGGACTACATCGACCTGATCTGCGACCAGTCCGAGGCGGAACTGGAGATCATTCCCGGCGGCTTCGAGCATTCGATCAAGGCCAACTGGAAGCTGCTCGCGGAAAACGGCGTGGACGCCTACCACCTGCCGTTCGCCCACAAGCGCTACCTGGAATACCTGAATAGCCTCGGCACCGATCCGGAGTCGCACAAGCGCCATGGCCGCGGCGAAGCGCTGGGCAACGGCCACGCACTGATCATCAGCGGCCCGCCGTCCACCGGACGGCCGATCGCCTACTGGAGCCCGCTGTTCCCGGAAGCGCTCAAGCCGTCCATCGCCGCCAAGTTCGAACGCCTGGTGGAACGCTTCGGGCAGGCGCGGGCGGAGGACATCGCCCACACCAACAAAAGCCTGTTCATCTTTCCCAACCTGGTGATCAACGACATCCTCGGCCTGAACATCCGCTCGTTCTTCCCGACCGCCGCCGATGAGGTCAGCGTCACCGTATGGGGCGCCGGCTTCGCCGATGAGACCCGCGAGGAGCGGGCGGCGCGGATCAATGGGTTGATCTCGTTCATCGGCCCGGGCGGTTTCGGCACCCCCGACGACGTCGAGATCCTCGAATCCTGTCAGCGCGCCTACGCCCACGCCGCCCTCGGCTACAGCGATTTTTCCCGCGGCATGGGGCCGGCAACCCGCCGCCACGTCGACGAGGAACAGAACCGCGGCTTCTGGCGCGAGTGGAGCCGCCGGCTCGGGCAGCAGCCCGCCGCCCTGCGGCGTCTCGCCGTGGCCGTCTGAGCCGTCTTCAACCATCGCTCCCTGCAGATCCCTGCGCGCCGCCCTGGCTACGCGGGGAATAAAGGGTCACTGCAAGGAACGTCATCCATGTGTGGAATCACCGGCTGGACCGACTGGAGCCGCGACCTCGGCGAGCAGCGCAGCATCCTCGAACGCATGACCCGTACCCTGGCCCCGCGCGGGCCGGACGCCGAAGGCCTGTGGCTGTCGCGGCACGCGCTGCTCGGCCATCGGCGCCTGGCGATCATCGACCTGGAGAACGGCGCCCAACCGATGCTTGCCGAGGCGGGCGGGCGGGTGGCGCTGACCTACAGCGGCGAGGTCTACAACTTCCGCGAGCTGCGCGCCGAGCTGGAGACGCTGGGCCAGGTCTTCCGTACCCGCTCGGACACCGAGGTGGTGCTGCGCGCCTATCTGCAATGGGGCGAGGCTTCCTTCGCCCGGCTCCGCGGCATCTACGGCTTCGCCCTGTGGGACGAGCGCGAGCAGAGCCTGTGGCTGGTGCGCGACCGCTTCGGGGTCAAGCCGCTGTACTACTACCCGACCGCCGGCGGCGTGCTGTTCGCCTCGGAACCCAAGGCGATCTTCGCCAACCCCGAGGCCAACCCGGTGCTCGACGCCAGCGGCATCGCCGAGCTGTTCGCCTTGACCACCGCGCCGACTCCCGGCCACGGCCTGTACAAGGGCCTGCGCCAGGTCCGGCCGGGCCAGGCGCTGCGCTTCGACCGCAATGGTGTGCGCGAGCTGGTCTACTGGGCGCTGCGCGCGGAACGTCACGAAGAGGGCGCCGAGGACAGCGCCGAACGTGCCGGCCAGTTGCTCCGCGAGGCAGTGGCCGAGCAACTGGTGGCTGACGTCCCGCTGGGCAGCCTGCTTTCCGGTGGGCTCGACTCCAGCGCCATCAGCGCCTTCGCGGTGGCCGCGCTGGATGGCGACGCGCGGCGCCTGCCGACCTTCTCCGTGGACTTCCCCGGCGAAGGCCGCGGCTTCGTCCCGACGCCCTGGCAAAGCAGCTGGGACGAACCCTATGCGCAGCTGGCGGCGAACTTCCTCGGTACGCCGCACCGTACCGTGCTGGTCGCCCCGGAAGAGGTGCTGGAACAGGACGAGGCGGTGCTCCAGGCCCGCGACCTGCCCGGCTGGGGCGAGCTGGACGCCTCGCTCTACCTGCTGTTCCGCCAGGTCCGCGAGCACACCACGGTGGCACTGTCGGGCGAGTCGGCCGACGAGGTGTTCGGCGGCTACCCGTTCTTCCACGACCCGAGCGCCCTCGCACACGACGGCTTCCCCTGGCTGGCCGGCAAGAGCGGGCCCTGGCAACTGCTGCGGCGGGAGGTCGCCGAACGGGTGGCGGCGCCGGAATACATCCGGGCGCGCTACCGTGAGGCCCTCGCCGAAGTGCCGCGACTGGATGGCGAGGATGCCGCCCAGCGGCGCCAGCGCGAGGTCGCCTACCTGGCGCTGAGCCGCTGGCTGCCGGCGATGCTCGAACGCAAGGACCGGATGAGCATGGCGGTCGGCCTGGAAGTGCGCGTGCCGTTCTGCGACCACCGCCTGGTGGAGTACGTATGGAACCTGCCCTGGGCGCTGAAGAGCGTCGCCGGGGAAAGCAAGAGCCTGCTGCGCCGGGCCCTGCGCGGGCACCTGCCGCAGGCGATCCTGGAGCGGCGCAAGAGCGGTTTCCCGGCCAACCCCGACCCACGTTACCTGGCGCTGCTGCGCGAGCGGGTCGGCCGCCTGCTCGACGACGGCCGCTCGCCGCTGTTCGAACTGGTGGACGCCGGGCGGGTCCGCCAGGCTCTCGAACAGGGCACGCCGCTGCCCAGCCCGCGTGCCTCGGCGAGCCCGACCGCCGGCCTGGCCTACCTGCTGAACCTGGACCGCTGGCTGACCCGCCATGGGGTCGATATCAGCCTCTGAGCGGCACTTTCTTCCCGGAGGATATTCATGAGCCTTGCCTTGTCCCGTCCCGACAGCGACCTGCTGGCGCGGGTCAGCGATTTCCTCGTCGCCGAAGCCGAGCTGCTCGACGACCGCCTGCTGGATACCTGGTTCGCCCTGTTCGAGCGCGCTGCACGCTACCGGGTGCTGCCGTTGCAGGAGCAACTGGCCGGCCAGGCGCCGGAGGACAGCCTGTACATCATCGACGACGATCACGTGCGTCTGCGCGAGCGGGTCGACAGCATCCTCGGCGGGCATACCTGGATGGAGCAGCCGCGCTCGCGCACCCGCCGCCTGGTGGGCAACGTGCGGCTGAAGCGGGTCGAGGGCGAACTGGTCAGCAGCCGCAGCAACTTCGTCGTCCATCAGTTCCGCAACCGCGAGGCCTGGAACTTCGTCGGCGAAGCCAGCCATGTCCTGCGCGACGGTCCCGAGGGCTTGCGCATCGTCTCGCGGGAGATCCGCCTGGACCACGAGACCATCAGCGGCCAGCGGCGCATCAGCATCATCCTGTGAGGCGCCGCCCATGAGCACCGATCCGTTGCTGTCCGGCTTCGACTACCTGACCCTGCACACCTCCGCCGCGCGCCTCCGCGTCGCCGTGAAGGGCAGCGGCCCGCCGCTGCTGCTGTTGCATGGCTATCCGCAGACCCACCTGGCCTGGCACCGCATCGCTCCGCGCCTGGCCGAGGACTACAGCGTGGTCCTCGCCGACCTGCGCGGCTACGGCGAATCGCGGGCGCTGGACGAGGAGGGCGCCGACTATTCCAAGGCCGCGCTGGCCCGCGACCAACTGGAAACGATGGGCCAGCTCGGCTTCGAACGCTTCACGGTGATCGGCCACGATCGCGGCGCGCGGGTCGGCTATCGCCTGGCGCTGGACCATCCGCAGGCGGTCGCGGCCTTCGTCTCGCTGACCGTGGTGCCGATCCTCGACAACTGGGCGGCGGTGAACAAGGCCTTCGCCCTCAACGCCTACCACTGGTTCCTCCTCGCCCAGCCGTACGACCTGCCGGAGCGCCTGATCGGCGCCGATCCGGAGCACTTCCTCGACTACACCCTGCGACGCATGGCCCAGGGCCGCGACATCTACCACCCGCAGGCGCTGGCAAGCTACCGCCGGGCGTTCCGCGACCCCGCCGTGCGCCATGCGATGTGCGAGGACTACCGGGCCGCGGTGGGCGTCGATGCCGACGCCGACCAGGCCGATCGCGACGCCGGCCGGCGCCTGCAATGCCCGGTCCAGGTGCTCTGGCAGGAACGCCCCTACGCCGCCGGGCAGCATCCGCTGGAAATCTGGAAGACCTGGGCCGGGCAGGTCGAGGGCGCCGCCATCGGCGCCAGCCACATGCTTCCCGAGGACGCGCCGGACGCGGTGCTGGAGCACCTGCTGGGGTTTCTCGCCAGCCACCGGGAGGCGCTCCGATGAGCGCCGTCGAACGCGATCCGGCGGCGCAGGCGACGCTCTGGCGACAGCGGGTGTTCGAGGTGCACGCGGCGATGTCCGCCTACGTCGCCGAGCGCCATCGGCGTGAAGACCTGGGGGACTGGGTGGCGACCAGCGCGCGGATATTCGCCGATCTGCCGGCGACCGACGACCTGCGCGCCGAAGCCTGGCAGGCGGTGTTCTTCCGCGCCCAGGCGCTGATCGAACAGTTCATCGTCGCGCGGCCTGGCGTGCCAGGCGGTCGGCGGCGCTGGCCGGATCGCCCCGTCCCGCCGGTTCCAGCGCGCGATAGATCCGCGCGGTGGCGCGCGCCCAGTCGTCGAGC
>NZ_SCND01000290.1:0-7989 GCF_005503585.1 Pseudomonas sp. 2VD | reverse complement strand
GCTTGCCATGGGGGTCGTTGGAGACGAATAGCTGGCGGATCGCGACCGGGTTGGCGTGTTCGATGCGCCCCTGGTTGTCGAAGATCACCAGGCCGTCGTCGATGCTGTCGAGTCGCGCCTGCTGGCCTGGTCGCTGTATCCGGTCACCCATCCCGGCGGGCATAGCGTCGGCGCGGTGCTGGTGGTCCGCGACGTGACCGAGCAGCGCGCCTTCGAACGGGTCCGCAGCGAATTCGTCCTGCGCGCCTCCCACGAACTGCGCACGCCGGTGACCGGCATGCAGATGGCCTTCAGCCTGCTCCGCGAACGCCTGGACTTCCCCGCGGAGTCGCGGGAAGCGGACCTGATCCAGACGGTGGACGAAGAGATGTCGCGGCTGGTCCTGCTGATCAACGACCTGTTGAACTTCTCGCGCTACCAGACCGGCATGCAGAAGCTCGAACTGGCGTCCTGCGACCTCGTCGACCTGCTCACCCAGGCGCAGCAGCGTTTCACTCCCAAGGGCGAGGCCCGCCGGGTCTCGCTGCAACTGGAGCTGGGCGATGAACTGCCGCGCCTGCAGCTCGATCGCCTGCAGATCGAGCGGGTGATCGACAACCTGCTGGAAAACGCCCTGCGCCATAGCAGCGAAGGCGGGCAGATCCACCTGCAGGCCCGGCGCCAGGGCGACCGGGTGCTGATCGCGGTGGAAGACAATGGCGAAGGCATTCCCTTCAGCCAGCAAGGACGGATCTTCGAGCCTTTCGTCCAGGTCGGACGCAAGAAGGGCGGCGCCGGCCTCGGCCTGGCGCTGTGCAAGGAAATCATCCAGCTGCATGGCGGGCGCATCGCGGTGCGCTCGCAACCGGGCCAAGGCGCGCGCTTCTACATGCTGCTGCCGGTGTGACCGGGGCCGCTCCCGGCAGGCTTTCCACAGGCCTCAGGAAGTCGGCACCGCCAGCAGCAGGGCGGCGGTTTCCAGGTCCGGCTCGCCATCGAAGCGGGCCGGACGGTATTTCATCTGGAAAGCGCCGATGACGTCGCGGGTGTCCTTCTCCAGCTCGCCGGTCTGCGGCACCAGGTAACCGTGCCGCGCCAACTGCTGCTGGAACCAGCGCACATCCGGCAGCTGGCCGTTCAGTTCGGCGAGCCGGCGCGCCAATTCGCCGGGCTTCGGCCAGGGCACCAGGCCGGCGTCGGCGAGGCGCTTCCAGGGGAACAGCGGACCCGGATCGACCTTGCGGCCCGGCGCGATATCGCTGTGTCCGATGATCCGGTCCGGGGTGATGCCGTGGCGCTTGGCGATGTCCTTCAGCAGGGGGATCAGCGCCTGGATCTGCGCTTCGCTGAACGGATACCAGACCCGCCCCTGGGGTGTATCGCGATAGCCCTGGTTGACGATCTCGATGCCGATCGAGGTGGCGTTCAGCCAGGTCCGGCCCTGCCATTCACTGACCCCGGCGTGCCAGGCGCGGCGGTTCTCATCCACCAGGCGGTAGACGGTGGCCGGCTCGTCGTCGCCGATCAGGTAGTGCGCGCTGACGCCGCCGTGGGTGAGGATGCCCAGCGAATGCGGCAGATCGGTGGAGGTGTAGTGGAGGACGATGAACTGGACACGGCTGTCCTGGTTCGCCGAGGTGTAGTCGGTGTTCAGGCGCGGGCCGCTGGAGCAGCCGGCCAGCAGCGACAGGGTGAAAGCCAGTAGAACGAACGAACGCATGATGACTCCGAAAAAAATGGGCAGCGCGGTCAGGCGGCGATGTGCAACACGCTGCGCAGGTTGTCCAACAGCATATCGACGCTGAGCATGATCAGCAGCATGCCGGCCAGGCGCTCGATGGCGGTCAGCCCGCGCGGGCCGAGGAAACGCTGGAGGAACGCCGCCTGCAGCAGGATCAGCGCAGTAGCGGCCCAGGCCAGCACCACCGCCAGGTAAAGCTCCCACAGCGGACCGTCGAAGGTGGTGCGCAGGGTGATCAGCATCGCCAGCGCCGAGGGCCCGGCCACCGCCGGGGTGGCCAGGGGTACCAGCAGCGGCTCGCCGTCGGGCACTTCGCCGAGCAGCCCTTGGGGCGACGGGAAGATCAGGCGCATGGCGATCACGAACAGGATGATGCCACCCGCGATCCCGGTCGCCTCGCGGGACAGGCCGAGGCCGCTGAGGATGTGCTCGCCGAGGGTGAGGAAGAGCAGCAGCAGGCCCAGGGCGAAGGCCAGCTCGCGAAACGCCACGCGCAAGCGGCGCCCGGGGGCGACGCCTTTCAGCGCGGCGAGGAACACGGCGATGTTGCCGAAGGGATCGGTGACCAGAAAGATCAGGACGGCGACGCCGAACATATCCATGGGAGTTTCCAGAGCGGGACAGCCGGTCATTCTACCGGGCGGGACCATTCTAGCGAGCCGCGGCAACACCTGCAGGCGAGCCCGTCCCGAGTCGCCGGAATGTGCGCTGGTCGCCCTTCAGGCCACTTCCAGGCGGTCCCGGCCGGCGCGCTTGGCTCGATACAGCGCCTGGTCGGCGCGCTCGAAAACCACTTCGCCGGCCTCGTTGCCTTCGAACGCGGTGATGCCGGCGGAACAGGTGATGCTCAGGGGCTCGCCCTTGAAATGGAACGGACAGGCGGCGATCGCCGCGCGCAGCCGTTCGAGTAGTTGCCGGCCGGCTTCCAGGGACGTGGCCGGGAGCAGGACGACGAACTCCTCGCCGCCGAAACGGGCGATGAAATCGGCCTGGCGCAACCGTTTGCGCAATTCGCCGGCAATGATCTTCAGCACCTTGTCCCCGGCCAGGTGGCCGAAGTCGTCGTTGATCCGCTTGAAGTGGTCGATGTCCAGCACCGCCAGCAGCAGATCGCCGCCGTCCCGGTGCCGGCGCGCCACCTCCTGTTCCAGGCGCTCGCTGAGCGCCGCGCGGTTGGGCAGCCCGGTCAGCGGATCGGTCAGGGCTTTCTGTCGCTGGTCCTCCAGGTGGCTGTGGAACGCCTTGGCATCCTGTTCCATGCTGTTGACCCGTTCCATCAGCGCCTGCAGGCGGCCGGACACCTCCTGTTCGTGCTCGGCCTGTTCGCGCTGGTGTTCGTCCATGGAGGCGAGCAGGCCGTTCAGCCGGCTGTCCACCGCCAGCTTGAGGCTGTTCAGGTCGGTCGCCTGCTGCACGCTGGCCTGCAGGCCGCTGACCTGCTCACGCAGCGATTGGTCGAAGCCGCGCGCGTTGTCCAGCACGTCGGTATAGCCGGCGTGGGCGTCGCCCAGGTGGCCGAGGAAGCTTTCCAGGCGCTCGTTGAGTTGCCGCAGGTATTCCTCGAAGTCGCGCTGGCCACTGTCCGCCAGGGACAGCACCAGCACCGCCAGGTCGTCGAGTACCGGCACCAGCTCATACCAGTTCAGGCTGCCATCGATCCGCTCCCGCAGCGCCTCGGCCTGGGGCTGGTGGCTGCTCGGCAGGGACAGGCCGTCGAGCAGCCGCAGCAGGCTGGCCTCGATGTGCGGCGCCACCGCGCTGTAGCCGGGCTCCGGTATCGGCGGCGGCAGTTCGTAGGCCTCGTCTACCGCCTGCCCGTCGAGGTTATCCACAGGGGTGACCGGAGCTTCGGGCGCGCTTTCAACGTCCGCCAGCACTGCGGGCGGCGACTCCGCACCCGCGTCTTCCAGCGTCTCGCTAAAGCTCAGGCCTGCCGGTAGCGGCAGGCTGTCGAGCCAGATTTCCCGAGGCTCATCCAGCAGGATCTGGTTCGGCTCGCCACGCTCGGCGACCCCGACCCAACCCGCTGGCGCGCTTTCGATGGCGGCGACCGTGCGGGCGGGCAACGGCTGCGGCGGACCGCCTGGCGCCTCGTCGTGCTCGGCGACCGGCAGGGACGGCGCGGCCGCCGCCGGTTGGATCGGTGTATTGCTTGCCGCCACAACGGACGGCACCGATGCGCTCGGCTCCGCGGCGGTTTCCGACTCCTTGCCGCCGAACAGGCGTTGCAACAGGCTCGGGCGACCGTCTTCGGCATCGCCGCCCTTGCGCTCGGCCAGCGCCTGGCGTTGCAGCCTGCTCAGCTCGCTGAGCAGGATCGGAATCTCGCGCGACTGCCGGGCGCGCTCCTCGATATCGCGGGCGAACTGCTTCAGCGGCTTGCGCAGTTCCCGCGGCAGGTTCAGGGCCAGCAACTGCTGGGCCAGTTCGCCGAGGGCATCGATGTTCTGCTGGGTGCGTTGCTGGCGGCGTTGTTCGGAGTCGAGCACGGCCTTTTCCAGGCGCGGAATCAGGCCCGACAGGCCGGCGTCCATGTCGTCGCGACGGAGGATCTCGCGCAGCTCCTTCATGCACTGGTCGACCGCCTTGTCGCTGCCTTCGGCCGCCAGACTGCTACGCACCAGGCCGCGACGCAGCAGGTCGATGCGGGCATCCCAGCGCCGTTGCAGGCGCTCCTGCTGCTCGATGTTCTCCAGGTACTTGTCTTTCCAGCGCTGGACGTCGTCGCGACTCATGGCGGACTCCCGGCATCCCCGCGCACGACCAAGGCCTTGTCGCGCAGGTTGTCCGGCAGGCGAATCTCCACCGATACCGGCAGATGGTCGGAGATCGGCTGGTCGAGCACGTCGACCCGCTCGAGAGCGAGATCGGAACTGAGCAGGATGTGGTCGAGATTGCGCTGCGGCCGCCAGCTGGGAAACGTCGCCTCGACCTGCGGCGCCATCAGGCCGAGGTCGCGCAGGGGCGAGTTTTCCAGAAGATCGACGGCATGGGTGTTCATGTCGCCCATCAGCACCTGGTGGCGGTAGTCGCCGATCAGCTCGCGGATATAGGCGAGCTGGCGGGTGCGGGTGCGAGCGCCGAGAGCGAGATGCATCATCACTACCACCAGCGCGTCGGCGCCTTCGCCAAAGCGCACGAAGATCGCGCCGCGTCCCGGCGGACCGGGCAACGGATGATCTTCCAGCAGGGTCGGCCGCCAGCGGCTGAGCAGGCCGTTGCTGTGCTGGGCGATACGCCCGAGGTTGCGGTTGAGCTGCTGGTACCAGTAGGGGAACGCCCCCAACTGGGCCAGGTGCTCGACCTGATTGACGTAGCCGGAACGCAGGCTGCCGCCGTCGGCTTCCTGGAGGGCGACGAGATCGTAGTCGGCGAGCAGTTCGCCGATCCGCTTCAGGTTGGTCGCCCGCCCCGCGTGGGGCAGCAGGTGCTGCCAACCGCGGGTCAGGTAGTGGCGGTAGCGCTCGGTGCTGATACCGACCTGGATGTTGAAGCTGAGAAGGCGCAGGCGGCCGTCGTCGGGCAACTCCCGCGAATCGTCACAGGAGGGGTTCACTCGCGGGTCGCAGCTGCCTGCGACCCGAGGTTCACGCTGCCAGCGGCGCAACATGCCGAATCACCTTGCCTACTTCTTGGCCGCTGCGCGCTCTTTCTCGATCAGGTAGTCGGCCAGCTTGAGGGTTTCCTCCGGACCACCGGCGGAGCCGATGTCGAAGCGGTATTTGCCATTGACCACCATGGTCGGTACGCCGGTGACCTGGTAGGCCATCGCCAGCTTCTTGGCCTTTTCCATCTGGCCCTTGATGGCAAAGGAATTATAGGTGCTCAGGAATTTTTCCTTGTCCACGCCCTTGCCGGCGAGGAAATCGGCCATTTCTTCCGGAGTGGCGAGCTTCTTGTGCTCCTTGTGGATCGCCTCGAACACGGCGTTGTGTACGTCATGCTCGACACCCATGCTTTCCAGGGTCAGGAACATCTGCCCATGAACGTTCCAGATACCGCCGAACAGGGCAGGCAGGCGCACGAAATGAACATCTGCCGGCAGCTTCTCGCTCCACGGCACGATGGTCGGCTCGAACGCGTAGCAATGCGGGCAGCCATACCAGAACAGTTCCACCACTTCGATCTTGCCCGGCTGGGACACCGGCACCGGGCTGCTCAGCTCGACGTATTCCTTGCCGGCGGTATAGTCGTCGGCCTGGGCGGCCATGCCGAACAGGCTGGCCATGGCCAGCATGGCGGTGAGAATCAGGTTACGCATCGTTCACTCCTAGGCGAGGTCAGTGCCGCTCTCCGGCCGGGTTCGGCCCGGTCAGTTCGACCGGGGGGAGCGGTCACGGGTTCCAGCATTGTAGCGATGGCGGACGCAAAAAAGGGCAGCCGAGGCCACCCTTTTTCATACATCTTTTTTGCCGTGCTACGCAGCGATCAGTGCAGACCCTGGATGTAGCTGGAAATCGCGGCGATGTCCTTGTTCGACAGCTTGGCGGCGATGGACTGCATGATCTTGGTGTCGCCGTCGTTGGTGCGGGTGCCTTCGCGGAAGTCGGTCAGCTGCTTGGCCACGTAGGTCGCGTGCTGGCCGCCCAGGTGCGGGAAACCGGCGGTTGCGATGCCGACGCCGCTCGGGGAATGGCAACCGGTGCAGGCCGGCATGCCTTCGGCGATCTTGCCGCCGCGGAACAGCGCTTCGCCCTGGGCCACCAGGTTCGGATCGGCCATGCCGACGCTCATCTTCTGGCTGGCGAAGTAGGCGGCGATGTCGGCCAGGTCCTGGTCGCTGAGGTTGGTCAGCAGCCCGGTCATTTCCAGCACGGTACGCTTGCCGTCCTTGATGTCATGCATCTGCTTGAGCAGGTAACGCTCGCCCTGGCCGGCCAGTTTCGGGAAGTTCGGCGCCGGGCTGTTGCCATCCGCACCGTGACAGGCGCCGCATACCGCGGCTTTCGCCTGGCCCGCGGCGGCATCGCCAGCGGCATGGGCAAGGCCGGTCAGACCCAGGGTCAACAGCAGACTCACGAGAAGTTTGTTCATCAGCTAATCCAATTACGGCTAAGGGTGAAAGATAGTGGGCTTCGGCTACTTCTTCACCATCCACTGGATGGTTGCCTGGTAGTCTTCGGCACTGCAGTCGGTGCACAGGCCGCGGGGCGGCATGGCGTTGAATCCGTTGGTCACATGCTGGACCAGGGTCGGCATGCCCTTGGCCAGCCGCGGCTCCCAGGCGGCATGGTCGCCCTTTTTCGGCGCCATCGGCAGCTGGCCGTCGTGACACGCGCCACAGGTCCGGTTGAACACTGCTTCCGGGTCCTGCGCCGCCTGCGCCGTAACGGCCACCGCAACGACTGTCGCTGCGAGCAGCAGTTTCTTCATGATCGTCCTCATCAGGGGGAACGCCCGCGTTCTACCGCGCGGAAAATGCTCTGTCCGTTCCCGCGCGCGCTCGACCCTGGGGGATAAAGCGCACACAAAATCCGCGGCATTATATACTTCCGATACCGAAACGGAAACGAAACAGCCCCCCGCGACACCGAGTCGCACCCCTGTGGATAACCCATGTCAGAGAAGAACCCCATCGTCGGCCTGTGCCAGAAGGCCAGCTTTCTCATCAGTGCCGCCCAGGTCGACCAGTGCCCCCCCGACGAGGGCCTGGAAGTCGCTTTCGCCGGGCGCTCCAATGCCGGCAAGTCGAGCGCGCTGAACACCCTCACCCACGCCAACCTGGCGCGCACCTCGAAAACCCCGGGACGTACCCAACTGCTCAATTTCTTCGCCCTGGACGACTCGCGGCGCCTGGTGGACCTGCCCGGCTACGGCTACGCGAAGGTGCCGATCCCCCTGAAGCAGCACTGGCAGCGCCACCTGGAAGCCTACCTGAGCAGCCGCGCAAGCCTGGCCGGGGTGTTCCTGATGATGGACATCCGCCACCCGCTGACCGACTTCGACCGACTGATGCTGGATTGGGCCCAGGCCAGCCAGTTGCCGATCCATGTGCTGATGACCAAGGCCGACAAGCTGGCCTTCGGTGCGGCCAAGAACGCCCTGCTCAAGGTACGCCGGGAAGTCCAGCAAGGCTGGGGCGACGTCGCCACCCTGCAACTGTTCTCCGCGCCCAAGCGCCAGGGCGTCGACGAGGCGCAAATGGTCCTGGCGCAATGGCTGGGCCTGCTGGACGAGGAACAAGAGGCGTTCGAGGAAGCCTGAATTCCAGGCAAAAAAAACCCCGAGCTTCGTATGGGGAGGGGGAAGTTCGGGGTTCAAGTCCGGAC
>NZ_SCND01000028.1:0-30688 GCF_005503585.1 Pseudomonas sp. 2VD | reverse complement strand
ATCAGGAAATGCGTGGCATCGCGGGAAAACGCCAGTTCCGCCGGCGGCAGCGAGGAAAACTGCATGCGCGCCTCCAGCCCCTGGCAGCGGGCGATCTCGCGGGCATAGCTCAGGGCCTCCTCGTCGATGTCCAGGCAGCACAAATGTGCGCCGACCTCCCGCGCCAGCACCAGGGCCGAGGTCGGCAGGGCACCGGAGCCGACGAACAGGACCCGTGCATCGGCATCTATCCCGGCGCTGTCGAGTTCGCCGCGGATGGATTCCAGCAGGCTACCCAGGTAGCGGCCCATCTCGCCGGGTTCATGCAGCACGCCCTGGCAAAGGTGCTTCTCCAGTTCGCAGAGGGCCTGCACCGCCGCGTCGCGCAGGCGCAGGCCGAGCGCCTGCAATGCAGGGTCGTCCGAATCGGCCTGCCACTGTGCCCGGCTGCAATCCTCCCCGATCAGTCCGCTCAGACGGTCGAGCTTGCGCCTGAGGATCTCGTAGCAGCCGCAACACTCGCGGGCATAGACGGTGAGCAGGCGAATCTCGCATTCCAGTTCGCGGAGGGTTTCCAGCAGCGGTGTGCGTCCTTGCATGGCATGGCTTCCTGGCGGCGGTAGAGGGCTCAGTAGTTCAGGGTCAGGCTCATGGTCAGGTTGCGCGGCTCGCCGGGGGCGACCCAGACGTTGTTATAGGAACGCTCGTAGTAGCGACGATCGAAGAGGTTGTTGACGTTCACCCCGAGGGTCGCATTGCTCGCCAGCGGATAGTGCGCGAGCAGGTCGACGGTGGTGTAGGCCGGCAGTTCGAAGCCGCTGTCGCTGCTGTCGCCGGCGCGCTCGCCGACATAGTTGACCGCCGCGCCGGCATCGGCGCCGTGCAGCCAGCCTTCGCGGAACTCGTAGACGCCCATCAGGCTGCCGCTGTGCTTCGGCACGTTGAGCAGGCGGCTGCCACGGGCGATGTTCTCGTCCTTGGTCACTTCGGCGTCGATATAGGCGTAGGCGCCGATCAGCCGCAACTGCTCGGTGAGCTGGCCGCTGAACTGCAGGTCGAAGCCCTGGCTGCGCGCCTCGCCGGCGGTCTGCTGGTAACCGGGATTGCTTGGGTCGGCGGTGAGCACGTTCTTCTTTTTCAGGTGGAACGCGGCGAGGGTCATGCCCAGCCGGCCATCGAGCAGGTCGAGCTTCACCCCCGCCTCGTAGCCGCGCCCCTCCTCCGGGTCGAAGGCCTTGCCGGCCATGTCGGTACCGCCATTGGGCTTGAAGGATTTCGAGGCGTTGGCGAACAGGCCGACCTCCGGGGTCGCCTGGTACAGCACGCCGATGCGCGGGGTGGCGGCACGCTGGGTCTGCTGCGAGCTGGTGTCGCGGAAGCGGCCATTGTTCAGGCGCGTGGCGTTCATGTCCTGGCGGTAACGGTCGAAGCGCACGCCGAGCAGGCCGCGCCATTTCTCGCTGAACTCGATCTGGTCCTGCAGGTTGAGCGCCATCGCGTCGACTTCCTCGTGGTTACGGTCGTCGCGTCCGAAGGGTGGTTTCGGCTGGCCGTAGACCGGCCGGCGGATGTCGATGGCATAGGGGTTGCGCGACGGGATGCTACGCAGGATCAGTTCGTCGTTGTGGTAGCGCTCGTACTCCAGGCCCATCAGCAACTGGTGGCGGATCGAGCCGGTATGGAGATCGCCGAGCAGGTCGAGCTGGGTGATGCTGTCGTGCCACTCGAAGTCGCGGTAGCGGTACTCCCGGCGCAAGGTGTAGCCGTCGGCGGCGAGGCTGGAGTTCTCCGAGGCGTAGCCGTCCAGGTGACCATGCTTGTAGTGGCTGGCCAGGCGCAGGCTCCACTGCTCGTTGAAGTGATGGCGCAGGGTGGCCTGGAGGGTTTCGTTGTTGTTGTCGATCTTGCCGTCGTCCGGCTCGCCGAAGAACCGCGAGCGCGGCAGGCTGCCCAGGTGGTTGTGCGGCGCCACGGTGCCGCGGTCGAAGACCTGGCGGTTGCGCACCACCTCGGCTTCCACCAGCAACGAGGTGTCCGGGTCCAGTTGCCAGCTGAACGATGGCGCCACCAGCAGGCGCTGGCCGTCGGCGTAGTCGCGGAAGCCCTTGCTGTCCTCCACCGCCAGGTTCATCCGGTAGAGCAGGTCGCCCTCTTCGTCCAGCGGCGTGTTCAGGTCCAGGGTCGAGCGGTAGCGGTCCCAACTGCCGGCGCTGGCATGCAAGCGGGCGAAGCGCTCGGCCTGGGGCTTCTTGGTCACCAGGTTCACCGTGCCGCCGGGATCGCCGCGCCCGTACAGGCTGGAGGCCGGTCCCTTGAGGATTTCCACGCGCTCGATGGTGGCGCTGTCCGGGGCGTTCATATAGCCGCGGTTGGCGCTGAAGCCGTCGCGGTAGAACTCCGAAGTGGTGAAGCCACGGACGTTGTACTCGAACATCGTCAGGCCGCCGAAGTTGTTCTGCCGCGAGACCCCGCCGGCGAAGTCCAGCGCCCGTTCGATACGAGCGCTGTCAAGGTCGTCGAGCACCTGGCGCGGCACCACGCTGATAGCTTGCGGGATGTCCTCGATACGGGTGTCGGTGCGCGTCGCGCTGGCCGACCGATTGGCCCGGTAGCCCTGCACCGGGCCCTCCGCGCGCTCCGCTTCGGCGGTGACAGTGAGGACCTCAAGCTCTGCGGGACTTTCCGTTTCCGCCCAGAGCGCCGGACTGCTGCAACCGAGGCCGACACCGAGGACAAGCGACACACTGACTCTCATGGGAAATCGCACCAGAAAAGAAATGATATACTATAACGCTACCAGTTCGATTCCGGCCTCGCAATACAATGCCCGGCTCTATCTCGCTTCTCGCCGCCAGGCTGTGATACTCATCCCTCTTTTCCGACGACCAGCCCAGCCATGCCCAACTCCATCTCCAATTCCATCTCCAATTCCTCCCGCCTGCACAGCATCGACGCCCTGCGCGGCCTGGTGATGCTGTTCATGCTGCTCGACCATGTCCGCGAGACCTTTTTCCTGCACCGCCAGGTCGGCGACCCGATGGACGTCGCCAGCACCGAGCCAGCGCTGTTCCTCAGCCGCACCCTGGCGCATCTGTGCGCGCCGGTATTCGTCTTCCTCACCGGCCTGTCGGCATTCCTTTACGGCGAGAAGCACCAGGGACGCCGGGCGGTCTCGGCGTTCCTGTTCAAGCGCGGGTTGTTCCTGGTGGCGCTGGAACTGACCCTGGTGAACTTCGCCTGGACCTTCCAGTTGCCGCCGACGGTGATCTATCTCCAGGTGATCTGGGCGATCGGTCTGAGCATGCTCGCCCTGGCCGCCCTGCTCTGGTTGCCGCGCCCTCTGCTCGCGGCGCTCGGCGTGCTGCTGGTGGCCGGCCACAACCTGCTCGATCCGCTGCATTTCGCTCCCGGCTCGGCCTGGCACCTGCCGTGGGCGGTGCTCCACGATCGCGACTGGATCGAAGCGGGCGACGCCCTGCGCCTGCGCACCTCCTACCCCCTGCTGCCGTGGATCGGTGTGATCGCCCTGGGCTATGCCGCAGGCAACTGGTTCAGCGGCGCCACGCCGGCGACCACGCGCCGACGCTACCTGCTGGCGGGCGGTGGCGGGCTGCTGCTCGGCTTCATCCTGCTGCGCCTGCTCAACGGCTATGGCGAGAAACCCTGGGCCTTCGGCGAGACGCCGGCGATCACCCTGATGGGCTTCTTCAACGTCACCAAGTATCCGCCGTCGCTGCTGTTCCTCGCCCTCACCCTGGGAATCGGCCTGCTGCTCCTGGCCTGGTTCGAACGCCTGGACTGGAACGGTCGCGGCAAGGCCCTGGTGGCGTTCGGCGGAGCGCCGATGTTCTTCTACCTGCTGCATCTCTACCTACTGAAGCTGCTGTACCTGCTGGCGCTGGCGATCTGGGGCGCCAACCGGGGCGACTACTTCGGTTTCTCCTCGGTGCCGGCGCTATGGCTGTGCAGCATCCTGCTGGTCGTGGCGCTGTACCCGGCGGTGCACTGGTTCGCCGGTTTCAAGGCGCGGCGGCGGGATATCGCCTGGTTGAAGTACTTCTGAGGCGCGGAGCATCCAGGAGCCGCTGAAAAAGTCCGGCCCTTCCCCCCACGGGTAGGACGAATGACGCGAAGCGTTATCCGCCGGACACAGCAGGCAACCACGCCGACGTCCACCGCCGGCAGGGAAGCGGAAATGAAGGGGTTGCGCGGAATTCCCACATAACGAGCAGGATCTGAAACGAAATGGCCGGCGGGCGCCTCGCGCCAGCCGGCCATTGCCTGGTTCGCTTCCCGTCGCCGACGGGCTAGCCAGTCAGGACAGGTACGCCGAGCGGGTCAGCCCCAGGCGCAGCGCATCCAAGTACTGGTTGCGCTCGCGGGCGGTGAGCTTGGCCCCGGCGACCTTGTCGCGGTAGAGGGTCATCAGTTCCTCCGGCGACAGGTGCACGTAGCGCAACATGTCCTCGATGGTGTCGTGGGTCTCGATGCCGGCGTGATAGATGCCGCCGTCTGCGCGCTGGTAGACGTTCACCGAGTCGGTGTCGCCGAACAGGTTGTGCATGTCGCCGAGGATCTCCTGGTAGGCGCCGACCAGGAACACCCCGATCAGGTAGTCCTCGCCCTCCTTCACCTCGTGCACCGGCAGGCTGGTCTCGATGCTCTGCTCGTCGACGTACTGGGTGATCTTGCCGTCGGAGTCGCAGGTCAGGTCCTGCAGTACCGCGCGCCGATCCGGCTCCTCGCCCAGTCGGTGCAGCGGCAGGATCGGCAGCACCTGGCCGATGGCCCAGGTATCCGGCAGGCTCTGGAACACCGAGAAGTTGCAGATGTACTTGTCGGCGAGCTTGTCGTTGAGTTCGTCGAGGACCTGCCGGTGGGAGCGCTGGCGGGCCTTGAGCTGGTTGTGCAGGCGCCGGCAGATAGCGAAGTAGCACTGCTCGGCGAGGGCTTTCTGCGCCAGGCTGATCTTGCCGTCGGCATACTGCGCGGCGGCGTCGCCGATGTAGTGGGTGGCGCGCCAGTAGGTCTCGGTGACCATCTCGGCATCGGTCGGGCCAAGCAGTTCGGCCAGCCAGCGGACGATCTCCGGCTGCTCGTCGAGATCGACGATCTTCGGCACGTCGTCGTTGTGCCGCTCGACGTCGGTGACCTGGGTGATCAGCACCGCATGGTGCGCGGTCAGCGCCCGGCCGCTCTCCGAGAAGATGTGCGGGTGCGGCAGGCCCTGGGCGTCGCAGAACTCCTTGAGCATGCCGACCACCACGCCGGCATAGTCATCGATGTCGTAGTTGATCGAGCTGGCGTTGCGCGAATGGGTGCCGTCGTAGTCGACGCCGAGGCCGCCGCCAACGTCGATGTGATCCACCGGCAGGCCGAGCGCGCGCAGCTCGCCGTAGTAGCGGATGGCTTCCTTGAAGCCGTGCTGGTAGTCGGCCAGGTTGGCGATCTGCGAGCCCATGTGGAAATGCAGCAGGCGCACGCCCTGGTCGAGACCGGCCTGGCGGAAGCGCTCGACCACCGACAGCAGCTGGGCGGCGGAAAGGCCGAACTTGGCCTTCTCGCCACCGGTATCTGCCCACTTCGACGAAGCCAGCGAGGACAGCCGCACGCGCAGGCCGACCTGGGGCTGCACGCCGACGTTGGCGGCCTCCTCGATCACCAGCTGCACCTCGGATTCCTTCTCGATCACGATGAACACGTTGTGCCCGAGCTTCTGCCCCATCAGCGCCAGCTTGATGAACTCGCGGTCCTTGTAGCCGTTGCAGACGATGGTGCCGCCCTTCGGGGCCAGCGCCAGCACCGCCATGAGTTCCGGCTTGGAGCCTGCCTCCAGGCCGATGGAGACGTTCTCGGTGGCGATGATGTTCTCCACCACCGCTTCCTGCTGGTTGACCTTGATCGGATACAGCGCGGTATAGCGGCTCTGGTATTCGAGGCGCTCGATGTTCGCGTCGAAGGCGCCGGTGAGCTTGCGCACGCGGTCCTGCAGGATATCCGGGAAGCGCACCAGCAGCGGCAGGCTCAGGCCCGCCTCGCGCAACTGGCCGACCAGCTCGTAGAGATCGATGGGCGTCGAGTCGGCGCCCTGCGGACGCACTTCGACATTGCCGCCATCGTTGATGGCGAAATAACCCGCACCCCAGTGGCGGATGCCGTATACGCCGCGGCTGTCGGCCACGGTCCAGTTGCTGCCATCGTCTTTGCGAGTCCGTCGAGCGGCCATGCGCGGTGATCTCCTCAATGTTCGGGGTCGGGCGGGCGCCGGGATCTCCGGATGGCCCTGGGCCGGCACGCCTGTGGTGGAGGCTAGCCGGAGGATGTGACGTTGCCGTGTTGACCGCCACACTGGGCGGTAGTTTAGGAAAGCCGAGGAAATCCGCTCATGCGGGTATCCGCAGTCTCCCATCTAGGGAAAGGGCTGGCGCGGCCTTCGCGGTGCCGGACCTGCCCGCTCTCTGCAGGGGAGAATGCGGTCAGCCGCCGGACTTCTTCGCCTTGAAACCGCGCTTGAGGAGTTCGTCGATCAGCAGTTCGACATGCTCGCCCTGGATCTCCACCACGCCGTCCTTGAGACTGCCGCCAGTGCCGCAGCGCCGCTTCAGCGCGCTGGCCAGCTCCTTGAGCGCATCGCCGGCGAGCGGCAGGCCACTGAGGGTGGTCACCGTCTTGCCGCCGCGGCCCTTGGTCTCGCGGCGCACGCGCGCGATCCCGTCGCCGGCAGGCGCTACGGCCTGCCCGCAGATGCAGGCGTCTTTGGGTTGCTGGCAGTCCGGGCAATGCCGGCCGCCATCCGTGGAATACACCAGCCCGCCGAGGGCGGACAGGGACGAAGCTTTTTTGACCACCGGGCGTTTCCCCCAGAATGGCCTCGACGGGCCAGGTCAACAACGATGGCCGGCGGGAGCCGACCGCGACGCCCCACTCAGGCAGGGGCTGCGCAGGGGCGGCATGGGGACCGCCCGAAAAGGTCGCGCAATTTAGCAGCATTGCGAGCAAATGCTAAGAGCGAAAATGCGCCATTGATCGGTGAAATGGCGACATCCGCGGCTCAGGCATCCAGGTACAGGCGCAACGCCTGCAGGGAATCGGGGCAGTACGGCAGGCTGCGAGCCTCTTCCAGCGCCAGTTCGGGACGGATGAAGCGGGCTTCGGAGATTTCCTCCGCCTGCAGACGCAAGGGCGCATCGGAGACGGCGGAAAACACCGCGCACCAGAGCCGGTTGCCCGGTTCGTCGAAGAAGAAGCGGCCATGTTCGCGCAGAACCGCGTCGCGGATTCCCAGCTCTTCCTCCAGTTCGCGGGCGGCGGAGTCGGCGTAGGGCTCGCCGGCCTGGACCATGCCGCCGGCGGCGAGGTCCCAGTACCCCGGATAGACCGCCTTGCTCAGGGTCCGGCGCTGCACGCACAGCTCGCCGGCGGAGTTGAACAGCAGGATGAAGGTGCCGCGACCGATCAGCCCGCGCTCGCGCAGCTCCGCGCGCGGCAGGCTACCGAGCGGGCGGTCCTGCTCGTCGACCCAGGCGATGAGTTCGGCGTCGGAGGCGGCCCGGTGGGCCACCTCTTCGGCGCTGATCGGCGCGGCCATGGGTCAGCCCTGGGAAAGCAGCTGGCGCAGGTCGATCACCGCGGCGTTGGCGCGGGAAATGTAGTTGGCCATCACCAGCGAGTGGTTGGCCAGGATGCCGTAGCCGCTGCCGTTCAGCACCATCGGGCTCCACAGCGGCTCCTGCGCGGCCTCCAGCTCGCGGATGATCTGCCGCACGCTGACCGTGGCGTTCTTCTTCGCCAGCACGTCGGCGAAGTCGACCTCGATGGCGCGCAGCAGGTGCGACAGCGCCCAGGCCTGGCCACGGGCCTCGTAGAAGACGTTGTCGATCTGCAGCCAGGGGGTTTCCTGGACCACTTCCTCGACCTTGGGCGCCTCGCCCGGCTGTACTTCTTCGGGGTTCTTGATGTTGGTGTTCAGCTTGACCCGGCCGACACTCGCCGACAGGCGCTGGGACAGCGAGCCCAGGCGGGTGGCGACGTCGCCCAGCCAGTTGTTCAGGTTGTCGGCGCGGGCATAGAACTGCGCGTTGGGCTGGTTCGGGTCGGACAGGCGGGCCAGGTAGCGGTCCAGCGACTTGATGCCTTCCTGGTACTCCGACTCGGACGCCGGCAGCGCCCAGCTCTTGTTGTCGAAGTTGAAGCGCGGCTCGGCGCGAGCCAGGTCGGCGTCCTCGGTGGACTGCGACTGCGAACGGGCGAAATCCTTGCGCAGCGCCCGGCTGATGTCGCGCACCTGGACCAGCACGCCATACTCCCAGCTGGGCATGTTGTCCATCCAGATGCCCGGCGGGAAGATGTCGTTGGAGATGTAGCCGCCCGGCTTGGTCAGCAGGGTGTCGACCACTTCCTTGAGGGTCTCCACCGTGGTGTAGCCGGTGACCATCTGCCGCCCGGCGCGCTCGGCGGCGGCCTGGGCGTCCTGCTGCACGGGGAACAGGTCGGGTTCCTGGCTCCAGTACCAGCCGACCAGCATCGCCACCAGCAGGTAGACGCCCAGCAGGCCTCCCACCACGCGCACCAGCCAGGGGCCGCCGAAGTAGGTACGCACATCATCCACGGAATTGTCCACGCGATCGCGCATGGTCCCACGACGCTTCTTCCAGTCCAGCATGGCAAGGGTCCTTAAAACAGCTCGATAGATGGGGGATTGGACCATGGCGAACGCGTTCCGTGCCAAGCGCCAACCCTTCCAGGACGCCGAAAACCTCGGCATCGTCGGCTTTCAGCGTAGTGGAAGCCGGTTTTGTGCCGGAATGCTCAGTGAGAATTTTCCGAAACAGGCATAAGCATGCCGTAGTCCGTCGCACAAAGGCACCCACCAACAGGTGGGGATGACATTTGGAAAAGAAAAGGCTCCTCTCGTCAGCCGCCCAACGGCCGCTGGCTTTCATGGCGATAGGTGATAGCATAGAGCCATCATTCGCAGCGACGCTCTGCCGCGAAGACCACGAAAGAAGCGCGTCATGATGACCGAGCACGATGACCCGACCCTGGACCGCCTGAAGCACCACTTCGCCCAGCGAGTGATCAACCAGGCGCGCCAGGTTCTGGAGGTCTGGCAACGCCTGACCCGCGCGGAGTGGAACAGCGACGGCATGGAAGAACTGGCCGACGCCACCCTGCGCCTGCAGCGCTACGCCGAACGCTTCGAGCAAGCCGAGCATGCCCAACTGGCCGGTGCCATCGACCGTACCCTGGACGTCGTCGAGGCCAACCGCGGCCGGCTTTCCAGCGAGTCGATCAGCGAACTCAACCAGTTGATGCAGCGCCTGTCGCGCACCGGCCTGCGGCATGGCGACCAGCTCGAGCACACCGTCCTGCCGCCATTGCGCAAACCGGTCTACCTGGCACTGAAGGACCGCGAACGCGCCGAGCGTCTGGCCCAGCAACTGGAGTTCTTCGGTCTGCAGGCGCTGAGCTGCGAGACCGCCGACGCCTTCCGCGCCAGCATGCGCGAACGCTACCCGGCGGCGATCGTCATGGAAGTCGACTTCGCCGGCCCCGACATGGGCCTGCGACTGGCCAGCGAGGCCCAGGCCGGCCTCGAACACAAGCTGCCGGTGCTGTTCTTCAGCGACAGCGAGACCGACACCCCGACCCGCCTGGCCGCAGCCCGCGCCGGCGGCCAGGAATTCTTCACCGGCACCCTGGACGCCTCCAGCGTGCTGGAAAAGATCGAGACCCTCAGCCGCCTGAGCTTCTACGAACCCTACCGGGTACTGATCGTCGACGACTCCCGGGCCCAGGCGCTGCACACCGAGATGGTCCTCAACAGCGCCGGGATCATCACCCGCGCGCTCACCGAGCCGCTGTCGGTGATGGCCGAGCTGAGCGACTTCCAGCCCGACCTGATCATCCTCGACATGTACATGCCCGAGTGCCTGGGCACCGAGTTGGCCAAGGTGATCCGCCAGCACGAACGCCACGTCAGCGTGCCGATCATCTACCTGTCCGCCGAGGACGACCTGGACAAGCAGCTGGACGCCATGAGCGAAGGCGGCGACGACTTCCTCACCAAGCCGATCCGCCCGCGCCACCTGATCGCCACCGTGCGCACCCGCGCCAGCCGCGCGCGCAGCCTGAAGGCGCGGATGGTGCGCGACAGCCTGACCGGCCTGTACAACCACACCCATACCCTGCAACTGCTCGAGGACGCCCGCCTGCGCGCGCGTCGCGATGGCCGTCCGCTGAGCTTCGCGATGCTCGACATCGACCACTTCAAGCAGGTCAACGACCGTTTCGGCCACCCCATGGGCGACCGGGTGATCAAGGGCCTGGCGCTGTTTCTCAAGCAGCGCCTGCGCAAGACCGACCACATCGGCCGCTATGGCGGCGAGGAGTTCGCCGTGGTCCTTCCGGACACCGATCTGGACGCCGCGCGCCTGGTGCTCGACGAGATTCGCCAGCGCTTCGCCGAGATCCACTACCCGGCGCAACCGACCGACCTGCGCTGCACCTTCAGTTGCGGCATCGCCGAGCTGACCCCGGACCTCGATATCAAGAGCATGGCCAAGCAGGCCGACGAAGCGCTGTACCGGGCCAAGCACGGCGGACGCAACCGGATCGAGGTATATCGTCCCGACGCCCGGTAATGGCTCTTTGTCATCACCCGGTAACCAAACGGAAATAACCTGCGGTCTCGCCGCTCCGTAGTCGGACGAGACCCGCCATGCGCCTCAAGCAACTCACCAATCTCAACACCCTGCTCCTGCTCACCGTCTGCCTCGCCCTGGGAATCACCCTGTGGTGGTCGCAACGCGCCATGGAGCGCCCGTTCCAGTTGCTCGACCAGTACCTGGAGCTGTCGCAGCGCTTCGACGAACAGGTCGCGCGCAACGTCCGCCAGTACCTCGGCAGCGGCGACGCCGTACGCCAGCAGGCCGCGCTGCAGGCCCTGGAAAGCCTCGCCGAGGCCTTGCCGGAGCTACCGCCGGACCTCGCCCGGACCCTCGCGCCAAGCCTCGCGGAGTTGCGCGAATTCAGCGCCGGCGACCTGCTCGCCGCCGGCAAGCTCGCCGGCGATCCGCAGGGCCTGCTGCTACAGGCCGAGCGCGACCTCGCCGGCAACCTGGAACAATGGTCCGCCTACCTGGACGCCGCGACGGAGCAGCCCCAGGCCGGCGCCTACCGCACCCCGCTGCTGCTCGCCAGCCTGCACCTGACCCGCCTCAGCCTGGCCCGCGCCAAGCTGGTGGAAAGCGCCAACCCGGCCCTGGCCGGCGACGTCGAGCGCGAACTGGCCAACCTGCGCGAGCAGGCCGGGCGGATCGAGGCCTTGCCGTTGCTCGGCGTGCTCGACGAACAGCGCTCGGCCAGCGACGACTTCGCCGCCATGATGGGGCTGGCCGGCGACGCCGAGGCTGGCGCCGGCAATGCCGAAGACCGCGGCGTGGCGCTGCGGCGCGAACTCGCCAGCCTGCTGCAACGCTATCCGGACGAGTTGCGCCGCACCCGCGACCTGATCGAGCGTCGCCAGCAACTGTCCGCCGACACCGGCGCCAAACTGGACGCGGTGCGCCAGGCCCTGGCCACCCTGGAGCCGCAGGTGCGCGGCGAGCGCCAGCGCCTGCAAAGCCAGGTACGCCTGATCCAGGGTGGGATGATCGCCCTGATCCTGCTCATCGCCCTCGCCATCGACAGCCTGCAAAGGCGCCTGGCACGGGTCCTCGGGCAACTGGTGCCGGCGCTCTCGGCCTGGGCCGACGGCGACTTCTCACGCCCCATATCCCTGCGTACCCGCACCGAGGACCTGCGCAACCTGGAAGATTCGCTGAACCGCCTGCGCAGCTTCCTCGCCGAGCTGGTCGGCGCGATCCACCGCCGCGCCGAACAGGTCGCCGGCAGCAGCCAGACCCTGGCCGAGGTCAGCAGCGGCCTGCATGCCGGGGTCGAGCGCCAGGCCGGCGATACCGGGCAGATCCGCGACGCCCTCGGCGACATGGAAGCGGCGATCCAGCAGGTCGCCGGAGACGCCAGCCAGACCGCCGACGCCAGTCGCAGCGCAGGCCAGGCAGTGGAGCACGGCCAGCGGGTGATCGGCGAGAGCCTGGGCGGCCTGCGCGAGCTGGTCGACGAGGTGCAGGGCAACGCCCAGTCGATCGAGCGCCTGGCCGAGGAGTCGGCGACCATCGGCAGCGTGCTGACGGTGATCCGCTCGATCGCCGAACAGACCAACCTGCTCGCCCTCAATGCCGCCATCGAGGCCGCCCGCGCCGGCGACCAGGGCCGCGGCTTCGCCGTGGTCGCCGAGGAAGTCCGCTCGCTGGCCCAGCGCACCGCCGGCGCCACCGAGGAGATCCAGCAGCTCATCGGCCGCCTGCAACAGGCCGCGCGGCAATCGGTGGAGGCCATGCGCAGCCAGGTCGAGCATGCCGAACGCACCGCCGAACAGGCCGGCGCGGCGGAGGGCGCGCTGGACGAAGTGGTCGCCGCGATCCATACCATCGGCGTGATGGCCGAACGCATCGCCGAAGGCTCGACCCAGCAGAGCCAGGCGGTCGGCGAGATTCGCTCGCACAGCGAACGCATCCACGCCCTGGGCGGGGAAAACCTGCGGCTGATCGGCCATAGCCGCGAACAGGGCGAGCAACTGCGGCAACTGGGCGGCGACCTGCGCACCACGGTGCAGGCCTTCCGCCTGTGACCCTGCGGCGACGTGCCGCAAGGCGCCAGAGGAACCGTCTGGCTTCGGACCGGTCGGATACCGCTCAGCGGAACCGGGGCAGGACCTGATCAGCCGCACGGGGCTCGATCGGGCCCGGCTTTCCGCTATCATTCCGGCTTTTGATCCGACGAGATATCCATGCGCCGCCTGCTGACCCTGATCCTCCTGCTGGTCGCCCTGCCCGCCGGCGCGGGCCTGTTCGACAGCCGTCCCGGCGCCTCCCTCGGCGGCGGCCTCGATGGCGGCGGCTTCCTCAAGGTCGACCAGGCGTTCAAGCCCAGCGTCGAGCGCAGCGACGCGCAGCACGTGCTGCTGCGCTTCGTCAACGCCGAGGGCTACTACCTCTACCGCCACCGCTTCCAGTTCAAGGTCGAGCCAGCCCAGGTCAGCCTCGGCCAGGTCCAACTGCCGGCGGGCAAGCAGCACCACGACGAGTACTTCGGCGATACCGAGGTCTACTACAACATCGTCGACCTGGAGATTCCCCTGAACAACCCGGCCCGGCAGCCCTATACCCTGGTGGTGACCTACCAGGGCTGCGCCGACAAGGGCCTCTGCTACCCCCCGGAAACCAGGCGCTTCGACATCGACGGCGGTGCCGCGACGCCAGCCGCGAACGACGCGGCCGGCAAGGACCCGCTCGAACACAAGGGCAAGCGCAGCCTGCTGTTCTTCTTCCTCGCCGGCCTGACCCTGACCTTCACCCCCTGCGTGCTGCCGATGCTGCCGATCCTCTCCGGAGTGGTCCTGCGCGGCCGGCCGGGCGGTGGTCGCGGCTTCGTCCTGTCGCTCGCCTACGTGCTGCCGATGGCGCTCTGCTTCGCCCTGCTCGGCGCGCTGATGGGCATGTTCGGCGCCAGCCTCAATCTCCAGGCGCAATTGCAGTCGCCCTGGGTACTGGTGCCATTCGCGGCGTTCTTCGCGCTGTTCGCCGTGGCCATGTTCGGCTTCTTCGAGCTGCGCCTGCCCGGCTTCATCCGCGAACCGCTCGACCGCCTGGCCGGCGATGCGCGCGGCGGCTCGATCCTCGGCGCGGCCACCCTCGGCGTGCTTTCCAGCCTGCTGGTCTCGCCCTGCGTCTCCGCCCCGCTGGCCGCCTCGCTGCTCTATATCAGCGCCAGCGGCGATGCCTGGGGGGGCGGCCTGCAACTGTTCGCCCTCGGCCTGGGCATGGGTACGCCGCTGGTGGTCTTCGGCGCCGGCGGCGGCGCCCTGCTGCCCAAGAGCGGAGCCTGGATGAACGGCGTGCGCAACGCCTTCGGCGTGCTGTTGCTGGCGGTCGCCGTGTGGCTGCTGGAGCGGGTGGTGTCCGGCCCGGTGGCGCTGATGCTCTGGGGCATGCTCGCCGGCGGCGCCGGCCTGGCCCTGGGCGCCCTCGAATTCACCCCGAAGAGCGCCGCACGCCGCCTGCTGCAACTGCTTGGCCTGATGTTCCTGACCTACGCGGTGGCCGCCTGGATCGGCGCCCTGCAGGGCGAGTCGGACCCGATCCATCCGCTGGGCCGCTCGGTGCCGTCGATCCACGCCGGGCCACCGAGCACGCCCGGCGAATGGCAGAACCTGACCACCCCGGCGCAGCTGGACGCCGCCCTGGCCGAGGCACGCCAGGCCGGCAAGCCGGTGCTGCTGGACTGGTATGCGGACTGGTGCATCAGTTGCAAGGTCATCGAGCGCCAGGTCCTCACCGATCCCACGGTGCAGGCACGACTGACGGCCTACCGCCTGCTGCGCTTCGACATCACCGAAAGCAACCCGGCCCAGCGCGGCCTGCTGGACCGCTACAACCTGTTCGGTCCGCCGGCGATCCTGTTCTTCGCCCCGGGCGGTGACGAATGGAGCGACTTGCGCGTCATCGGAGAGATCGACGCCGCCGGGCTCGCCGAACGACTGCGCCGGGCCGCTACCCGGCAGTGACATGCGCTGACATACTTCTGCCGCAATTGCCGGTCAACATGCGGCGATCTACTGCAATCTAACAGTGACTGGACAGTCATACGGAAATTCCGGCATAGTGCCCGCTTGCCGTTTGCAGCCTGTACAGGACAATCAACAAGACAATGGCGACCCTCCTCGTATTGCACGGGCCGAATCTGAACCTGCTGGGCACCCGCGAGCCCGGCACCTACGGTTCGACCACCCTCGGGCAGATCAACCAGGACCTCGAGCGCCGCGCCCGCGAAGCCGGCCACCACCTGCTGCATCTGCAGAGCAACGCCGAATACGAACTGATCGACCGGATCCATGCCGCGCGCGACGAAGGCGTGGACTTCATCATCATCAATCCGGCGGCATTCACCCATACCAGCGTCGCGTTACGTGACGCGCTGCTTGCGGTGAGCATCCCATTCATCGAAGTGCACCTGTCGAACGTGCACAAACGTGAACCTTTCCGGCATCACTCCTACTTCTCCGACGTGGCGGTAGGGGTGATCTGCGGTCTCGGCGCCACAGGCTACCGCCTGGCCCTGGAATCCGCCCTTGAACAACTTCAACGCCCCTGACCTCACTGGGAGTGCTAGCGCTAATGGACATTCGTAAAGTCAAGAAACTGATCGAGCTGCTGGAAGAGTCCGGTATCGACGAGCTGGAAATCCGCGAAGGCGAAGAGTCGGTACGCATCAGCCGCCACAGCAAGACCGCCGCCCAGCCGGTGTACGCACAGGCTCCGGCCTTCGCCGCTCCGGTCGCCGCGCCGGCGCCGGCAGCCGCCGCTCCGGCCGCCGCTGCCGCGGAAAGCGCCCCGGCCGCGCCGAAGCTGAACGGCAACGTGGTTCGCTCGCCGATGGTCGGCACCTTCTACCGCGCCGCCTCGCCGACCTCGGCCAACTTCGTCGAAGTCGGCCAGAGCGTGAAGAAAGGCGACATCCTGTGCATCGTCGAAGCCATGAAGATGATGAACCACATCGAAGCCGAAGTTAGCGGCACCATCGAGTCGATCCTGGTGGAGAACGGCCAGCCGGTTGAGTTCGACCAGCCGCTGTTCACCATCGTCTAAGCCGCGGGGAACCTGCGATGTTGGAAAAAGTGCTGATCGCCAACCGCGGCGAAATCGCCTTGCGCATCCTTCGCGCATGCAAGGAGCTGGGGATCAAGACGGTGGCGGTACACTCCACCGCCGACCGCGAGTTGATGCACCTGTCGCTCGCCGACGAATCGGTGTGCATCGGTCCGGCCCCGGCCACCCAGTCGTACCTGCAGATCCCGGCGATCATCGCCGCGGCCGAGGTCACCGGCGCCACCGCGATCCACCCCGGCTACGGCTTCCTCGCCGAGAACGCCGACTTCGCCGAGCAGATCGAACGCTCCGGCTTCACCTTCGTCGGCCCGACCGCCGAGGTGATCCGCCTGATGGGCGACAAGGTTTCGGCCAAGGACGCCATGAAGCGCGCCGGCGTCCCCACCGTGCCGGGCTCCGACGGCCCGCTGCCGGAAGATGAAGAGACCGCCCTGGCGATCGCCCGCGAGGTCGGCTACCCGGTGATCATCAAGGCCGCCGGCGGCGGCGGTGGGCGCGGCATGCGCGTGGTCTACGACGAGTCCGAGCTGATCAAGTCGGCCAAGCTGACCCGCACCGAGGCCGGCGCGGCGTTCGGCAACCCGATGGTCTACCTGGAGAAGTTCCTGACCAACCCGCGCCACGTGGAAGTCCAGGTGCTTTCCGACGGCCAGGGCAACGCCATCCACCTCGGCGACCGCGACTGCTCCCTGCAGCGCCGCCACCAGAAGGTGATCGAAGAGGCGCCGGCCCCCGGCATCGACGAGAAGGCCCGCCAGGAAGTCTTCGCCCGCTGCGTCCAGGCCTGCATCGAGATCGGCTACCGCGGCGCCGGCACCTTCGAGTTCCTCTACGAGAACGGCCGCTTCTACTTCATCGAGATGAACACTCGCGTGCAGGTGGAGCACCCGGTATCGGAGATGGTCACCGGTGTCGACATCGTCAAGGAGATGCTGCGCATCGCCTCCGGCGAGAAGCTCTCGATCCGCCAGGAGGACGTGGTCATCCGCGGCCATGCGCTGGAATGCCGGATCAACGCCGAAGACCCGAAGACCTTCATGCCCAGCCCGGGCAAGGTCAAGCACTTCCACGCCCCCGGCGGCAACGGCGTGCGCGTCGACTCGCACCTCTACAGCGGCTACAGCGTACCGCCGAACTACGACTCGCTGGTCGGCAAGGTCATCACCTACGGTGCCGACCGCGACGAGGCGCTGGCGCGGATGCGCAATGCCCTAGACGAGTTGATCGTCGACGGTATCAAGACCAATACCGAACTGCACAAGGACCTGGTGCGCGACGCCGCCTTCTGCAAGGGCGGGGTGAACATCCACTACCTGGAGAAGAAACTGGGTATGGACAAGCACTGATCCGTCAGTCGCTGCGCACAAGGGCTGCCTCCGGGCGGCCCTTGTCGTTTCCGCCTGCCGGCCGCCCCAACGGTGCTATCCTCGTCGCCCCTCCACCACCGGACTCCTGCATGGAACGCATCCGCCGCTGGTACCGCCAATCGCTGGCCGCCGCGACCGAGGCCGCGACCTGCTTCGCCCTGGGCTTCAGGGAAAGCCTGCAACCCGCCGCACTCTTCCGCTCCGCGAGCCTGTGCATTCTCGTCAGCGTGCTGTGCACCTGGCTGTTCGTGCATTTCTTCGAACCGATCATCCGCCTCTGCGGCTGGGCCGCGCTGTACACGGCATTCAGCGTGGCCAACTTCGCCCTGATCCCCAGCGGCTCGCTGATCGAGGCCGGCAGCGGTGGCCCGTACTTCGATCCGCTGGCGGCCTTCAACGGCCTGGCAGGACTGGCGCACCTGGCGTTCTATTTCGTCGGCTATGCCGCGCTGTTCTTCGTCGCCCTGTACGCCGCCAGCATCGTCTTCGGCATCCGCCTGGGCCTGCGCATCGGCCTGCTCGGACAACTGAAGGAACAGGTCCGCCAACGCTACCCGCGACTGGCACCTGCCTCCGGCGAAAGGATCTCGCTGTGGCGTGCCGCCGGCTTCCGCCTGGCACCCTGGCCGGGCGTTTCCGGATCGATCCTGGTCGGCCTGCTGGTTCCGCTCTACAACGGTGTACTCCTGCTGCTGGCGCTGGCCTACCTGAACATCCGCTTCCTGCTGCCCGCCACGCTGGCCGGGCTGGCCGATGCCGGCGAGCAGCTCGCCGTACTTCGTGCTCGCCGCGGCAGCCTGTTGCTGTTCGGCCTGCTGATACTGCTCCTGGCGCTGGTGCCGCTGCTCAACCTGCTGCTGCCGGCGGTGCTCGGCGGCGGTACCTGCCACCTGGCCAATCGCGGCCTGGCGCAACTGCGCGGCGAGGCCACGACAGAGAGTGGCAGCGCCGGCTAGCCTCAAGTAAGCTTGCGCGGTGGAAAACGGGCCGCCCCCTGGGCGGCCCGTTTCGTTTACAGCCGCAACAGAGGTCGCCCCATGCCCTGGTTACAAGTTCGCCTGGCCATCACCCCGGAACAGGCCGAAACCTACGAAGACGCCCTGCTCGAAGTCGGCGCCGTCTCCGTGACCTTCATGGACGCCGAAGACCAGCCGATCTTCGAGCCGGACCTCGGCACCACCCCGCTGTGGTCGCGCACCCACCTGCTGGCGCTGTTCGAAGCGGACACCGACGAGACCGCCCTGCTCGCCCACCTCGCCTTGCTTACCGGCGGCGACCTGCCCGAGCACCATGTCGAGGAAATCGCCGACCAGGATTGGGAACGCAGCTGGATGGACAACTTCCAGCCGATGCGTTTCGGCCGCCGCCTGTGGATCGTGCCGAGCTGGCACGCCGCCCCCGAGCCGGACGCGGTCAACCTGCTGCTCGATCCGGGCCTGGCCTTCGGCACCGGCACCCACCCGACCACCGCGCTGTGCCTGGAATGGCTCGACGGCCAGGAACTGGCCGGCCGGCAGGTGCTCGACTTCGGTTGCGGCTCGGGAATCCTCGCCATCGCCGCGCTGCTGCTCGGCGCCGAACGGGCGGTCGGCACCGACATCGATCCACAGGCCCTGGAAGCCTCACGCGACAATGCCTCGCGCAACGGTATCGAGCCCGCGCGGTTCCCGGTCTACCTGCCGGCGGACCTGCCGCAGCGACAGGCCGACGTGCTGGTCGCCAATATCCTCGCCGGCCCGCTGGTTTCCCTCGCCCCGCAACTGACCGGCCTGGTACGTCCCGGCGGCCTGCTGGCGCTGTCCGGCATCCTCGCCGAGCAGGCCGAGGAGGTCCGTGCGGCCTACTCCGCACACTTCGATCTCGACCCGACCGCCGAGCGCGAAGGCTGGATCCGCATCAGCGGCCGCCGCCGCGCCGATTGATGGCGCACCGCCAGCCACCACTGATCCCGCCCCACTGCCTTCGTGCAAGAAGCTTGGGGTAGACTAGCCGCCGGATTTTTCCTACGGATCGCCGCATGAGCGAAAGCGTCATCACCCAATGTCCCCATTGCAGCACCAGTTTCCGCGTCAACGACGCGCAACTGGGCGCCGCCAATGGCGCGGTCCGCTGCGGCACCTGCCTGAAAGTCTTCAACGCCCTGCAACACCAGGTCGGTGGCGCGCCGCGCGCGAACGCTCCTTCGGCAGCCGAAGCGAAGCCGGCCGCCGCTCCGCCACCCGCGCCCAGCGTCGCGGCCGCCACCTCGGCCGCGCCCCCGGCAGCGCGCCCGCGCGACGAAACCCTGTGGATCCATGACGACCTCGACCTGGACAGCCTCAACCTCGACGAGGAACTGGCCAAGCTCGACGAATTCGAGCTGAACCAGGAGTTCTCCAGCATCGAGAAGGCCCCGCGACCGGCGGAGAGCCTGCTGGCGCGCCGCGACGACGAACGCGATCCACACGACGAACGCTGGGCCGAGGCGCTGATCGCCGATGCCGAACCGGCCCAGCCGGCGCGCGGCAACCCGCGCCAGGAACCGAGCCTCGGCGAACCGCTGGCGGAAGAGCGGGTATCCTTCGTGCCGCTGCGCCGCGCCGAGGATCCGCCGGAACTTCGCCTCAGCCTCGATGACGACGATGACGACGAGCCCAGCCTCGGCAAGCGCCGCCACGGACTGAGCGCCCTGGATGAAGACGACGAGGAAAGCGCCGAGGAACAGTCCGTCGCGCCCCTGGGCAGCGCTCGCAAGCCGGACGAGGCGCCGGTCGAGAGTCTCGACCAGTTGCGCGACGAGCCGCTGCAACTGGCCTGGGAGAAGCCCCGGCGCCAATGGCCGCGGCGTCTCGGTTGGCTGCTGCTGATCCTGCTGGCGCTGGGTGGTCTCGCCGCTCAGTACGTCGCCTACCATTTCGACGAGCTGGCGCGCCAGGACGCCTATCGCCCCTGGTTCGCCCAGCTCTGCCCGGAAATCGGCTGCACCCTTCCCTCCAAGGTCGACGTGGAGCAGATCAGGAGCAGCAACCTGGTGGTCCGCAGCCATCCCGAATTCAGCGGCGCGCTGGTGGTCGACGCGATCATCTACAACCGCGCCAGCTTCTCGCAGCCGTTCCCGCTGCTGGAACTGCGCTTCGCCGACCTCAACGGCCACCTCATCGCCAATCGCCGCTTCAAGCCCGGCGAGTACCTCGGCGGCGAGCTGGCCGGACGAACGGAAATGCCACCGCAGGTACCGATCCACGTGTCGCTGGACATCCTCGACCCGGGTCCGAAGGCGGTGAACTACAGCCTGAGCTTCCATTCCCCGGAGTGACCGGAAAGACCTCGCCGGTCGCCGCCGGGCCGCTACGCCCACCCGCTCGCGCGGAGCGCCAGGCGCAAGTGCCGCTCGTCTTCCAACTGTAAGAACTAAGGAATCGGCTGTTCAGAATTTATCCAAAACAGCCTTTATCCGGTCATCCAGAGCGGGTATCATGCCCTCCCTTTTTTCGCAGCACCGCAAGACAGGGAAGCCCCATGTCGGTGGTACGCATCGGCCCAT
This sequence comes from Pseudomonas sp. 2VD, assembly GCF_005503585.1. Lineage (NCBI taxonomy): Bacteria > Pseudomonadati > Pseudomonadota > Gammaproteobacteria > Pseudomonadales > Pseudomonadaceae > Pseudomonas > Pseudomonas sp. 2VD. The sequence goes on along the minus strand of NZ_SCND01000028.1, from coordinate 10,088 downwards.
ATACACTGCCCAACAGACTGATCCTCGCGCCGATGGCCGGGGTGACCGATCGTCCGTTCCGTCAGCTTTGCCGTCGCCTTGGCGCCGGGATGGTGGTATCGGAGATGGTGACCAGCGACGTCCGCCTGTGGAACAGCCGCAAGTCGCGCCTGCGCCTGATCCACGATGGCGAGGACGAGCCGCGCTCGGTGCAGATCGCCGGCGGCGATCCGGCCATGCTGGCCGAGGCCGCGCAGCGCAATGTGGAACTCGGTGCGCAGATCATCGACATCAACATGGGCTGCCCGGCGAAGAAGGTATGCAACAAGGCAGCGGGGTCCGCCCTGCTGCGGGACGAGGCGCTGGTCGCCGAGATCCTCGATGCCGTGGTCAGGGCGGTCGACGTACCGGTCACCCTGAAGATCCGGACCGGCTGGGACCGGGACAACCGTAACGGCGTCAGCGTCGCGAGGCTCGCCGAACAGGCGGGGATCCAGGCTCTTGCGGTACATGGCCGGACCCGCGCCGACCTGTACACCGGGGAGGCGGAGTACGAGACCATCGCGGCGATCAAGCAGGCCGTGTCGATACCGGTGTTCGCCAATGGCGACATCGATTCGCCGGAGAAGGCCAGGAAAGTCATCGAGCAGACCGGGGTGGATGCCCTGCTGATCGGTCGGGCCGCCCAGGGAAGACCGTGGATTTTCCGCGAGATCGACCATTACCTGCGGACCGGCGAGCACCTACCGGCGGCGCCGCTTCCCGAAGTGCAGAGCATCCTGCTCGAACACCTCGCGGAGCTGCACCTTTTTTATGGGGAAGAAATGGGTGTGCGGATCGCCCGCAAGCATGTGGGGTGGTATCTCGCGACTCTGCCGGGCGCAAGGGAATTCCGCGCCCAGTTCAATCGTTTGCAGGACACGGATGCGCAGTGCGCCAGCGTCAGGCAGTTCTTCGCCGAGCGCCAGAATAACGGAACAGGGGTGGCCGCATGACAACGATGACGACCGAGACTTTAGTGAGTGGAACAACGCCCGTGAGCGACAACGCCAACCTGAAACAGCACCTCACCACGCCGACGCAAGAAGGGCAGACCCTGCGCGACAGCGTGGAGAAGGCATTGCACAACTACTTCGCCCACCTCGAAGGGCAGCCGGTCACGGACGTTTACAACATGGTGCTCTGCGAAGTCGAAGCGCCGCTGCTGGAAACCGTCATGAACCACGTCAAGGGGAACCAGACCAAGGCCTCCGAGCTGCTCGGCCTGAACCGCGGGACCCTGCGCAAGAAACTCAAGCAATACGACCTTCTTTAAGAGCGGCGGCGGGCTCCGGCCAAGGGCGCGCGTCCCGGCCGGCACCCGCGGCCGGAAGCCAGCCCTCAGGACCCTTGCAATGACCGACCAAACCACCCGCCTGCCCATCCGCCGCGCGCTGATCAGCGTTTCCGACAAGACCGGCGTCGTCGACTTCGCCCGTGAGCTGGTCGCCCTCGGCGTGGAAATCCTTTCCACCGGCGGCACCTACAAGCTGCTCCGGGACAACGGCATCTCTGCCGTGGAAGTGGCCGACTACACCGGCTTCCCGGAAATGATGGACGGTCGGGTGAAGACCCTGCACCCGAAGGTGCATGGCGGTATCCTCGGTCGCCGCGACCTCGACGGCGCGGTCATGGAGCAGCACGGCATCAAGCCGATCGACCTGGTGGCGGTCAACCTGTATCCCTTCGAGGCCACGGTGGCCAGGCCCGACTGCGACCTGCCTACCGCCATCGAGAACATCGATATCGGCGGGCCGACCATGGTCCGTTCGGCGGCGAAGAACCACAAGGATGTCGCCATCGTGGTCAATGCCGGCGACTACGCCGCCGTGATCGAATCCCTCAAGGCCGGCGGCCTGACCTACGCCCAGCGTTTCGACCTGGCCCTCAAGGCGTTCGAGCACACCTCCGCCTACGACGGCATGATCGCCAACTACCTGGGTACCATCGACCAGACCCGCGACACCCTCGGCACCGCCGACCGCGGCGCCTTCCCGCGCACCTTCAACAGCCAGTTCGTCAAGGCCCAGGAAATGCGCTACGGCGAGAACCCGCACCAGAGCGCGGCGTTCTACGTCGAGGCGAAGAAGGGCGAGGCCAGCGTCTCCACCGCCATCCAGTTGCAAGGCAAGGAGTTGTCGTTCAACAACGTCGCCGACACCGACGCCGCCCTGGAATGCGTGAAGAGCTTCCTCAAGCCGGCCTGCGTGATCGTCAAGCATGCCAACCCCTGCGGCGTCGCCGTGGTGCCGGAAGACGAAGGCGGCATCCGCAAGGCCTACGACCTGGCCTACGCCACCGATAGCGAATCGGCGTTCGGCGGCATCATCGCCTTCAACCGCGAGCTGGACGGCGAAACCGCCAAAGCCATCGTCGAGCGCCAGTTCGTCGAGGTGATCATCGCGCCGAAGATTTCCGCCGCCGCCCGCGAGGTGGTCGCCGCCAAGGCCAACGTACGCCTGCTCGAATGCGGCGAATGGCCAGCCGAGCGCGCCCCGGGCTGGGACTTCAAGCGGGTCAACGGCGGCCTGCTGGTACAGAGCCGCGACATCGGCATGATCAAGGCCGAGGACCTGAAGATCGTCACTCGCCGCGCGCCCACCGAGCAGGAGATCCACGACCTGATCTTCGCCTGGAAGGTGGCCAAGTTCGTCAAGTCCAACGCCATCGTCTACGCCAGGAACCGCCAGACCGTCGGCGTCGGCGCCGGCCAGATGAGCCGGGTCAACTCCGCACGGATCGCCGCGATCAAGGCCGAGCACGCTGGCCTGGAAGTGAAAGGCGCGGTGATGGCTTCCGACGCCTTCTTCCCGTTCCGCGACGGCATCGACAACGCGGCCAAGGCCGGCATCACCGCGGTGATCCAGCCGGGCGGCTCGATGCGCGACAACGAAGTGATCGCGGCGGCCGACGAGGCGGATATCGCGATGGTGTTCACTGGCATGCGTCATTTCCGCCATTGAGTATCACGGCGGCTGAGCGCGATGCGGTCAGCCGCCCTACCCACGAATTTCACGCAGGGCGGATAACGCGGCGCGTTACCCGCCGTTGCGCCAGGAGAACCCCATGAACGTACTCATCATCGGCAGCGGCGGTCGTGAACATGCCCTGGCCTGGAAAGTCGCCCAGGACCCGCGCGTGGCGAAGGTCTTCGTCGCCCCGGGCAACGCCGGCACCGCCACCGAAGCCAAGTGCGAGAACGTCGCCATCGACGTGCTGGCCCTGGAGCAACTGGCCGACTTCGCCGCGAAGAACGTCCAGTTGACCATCGTCGGTCCCGAGGCGCCGCTGGTGGCAGGCGTGGTCGACCTGTTCCGTGAGCGCGGCCTGGATATCTTCGGCCCGACCGCCGGCGCCGCCCAGCTGGAAGGCTCGAAGGCCTTCACCAAGGACTTCCTCGCCCGCCACCGGATCCCCACCGCCGCCTATCGCAACTTCACCGAGGTCGAGCCGGCCCTGGCCTACCTGCGCGAGCAGGGCGCACCCATCGTCATCAAGGCCGATGGCCTGGCCGCGGGCAAGGGCGTGATCGTCGCCATGAACCTGGACGAAGCCGAAGCCGCCGTGCGCGACATGCTCGCCGGCAATGCCTTCGGCGACGCCGGCTCGCGCGTGGTGATCGAGGAGTTCCTCGATGGCGAGGAGGCCAGCTTCATCGTCATGGTCGACGGCCAGAACGTGCTGCCGATGGCCACCAGCCAGGACCACAAGCGCGTCGGCGATGGCGACAGCGGGCCGAACACCGGCGGCATGGGCGCCTACTCGCCGGCCCCGGTGGTCACCGCCGAGGTCCACCAGCGGGTGCTGGACGAAGTGATCTACCCGACCGTGCGCGGCATGGCCGAGGAAGGCAACGTCTATACCGGCTTCCTCTATGCCGGCCTGATGATCGACAAGAGCGGCGCGCCCAAGGTCATCGAATTCAACTGCCGCTTCGGCGATCCGGAAACCCAACCGATCATGGTCCGCCTGGAGTCCTCCCTGGTCCTGCTGGTCGAGGCCGCCCTGGCCAAGGCGCTGGACAAGGTCGAGGCGACCTGGGACCCGCGTCCGACCGTGGGCGTGGTACTGGCCGCCGGCGGCTATCCGGGCGACTACGCCAAGGGCGAGGTCATCGAAGGCCTGGCCGAGGCCGCCGCGCTGGACGGCAAGGTGTTCCACGCCGGCACCGCGCTGAAGGATGGCCAGGTGGTCACCTCCGGAGGCCGCGTGCTCTGCGCCACCGCCATCGGCGAGAGCGTGTCCGCCGCCCAGCAACAGGCCTATCGCCTGGCCGAGAAGATCCGCTGGAACGGCTGCTTCTACCGCAAGGACATCGGCTACCGTGCCATCGCCCGCGAGCGCGGCGAGTCCTGACCGGGCCCGAGGCCGCGGGCGCCGCACGGCGCTTCCGCGGCCTATGCCGTTGCCACGGCCACTTGGCTATAATCCGGCCATTCACCTTCGAAGGGACTTCGCCGTGGTACGGCTTCGGATCGCCATAGGACTACTCGTCAGCTTCCTGCTGCTTCTGCTCGGTCCGATGTCGCCGGCGGTCGCGGACGACGCTGGCGTTTCCAGCGTTCCCCTGCAAACCACCGCCACTACTCCCAGCGCCAACCAGAACTGGCGCCTGCTGCGCGACGAGAGCGCGCAACTGCGGATCGCCGACGTCCTCCAGCGCAAGGAGCAGTTCCGCCCGCTGGCCAAGCGCTCCTTCATCTTCCCCGCCAGCCCCCAGGCGGTCTGGCTGCAGGTCCAGCTTCCCGCGCAGAAGGTGCCGAGCTGGCTGTGGATCTTCGCCCCGCGGGTGCAGTACCTGGACTACTACCTGGTGCAGGACGGCCAACTGGTGCGGGATCAGCACACCGGCGAGTCGCGACCGTTCCAGGAGCGCCCGCTGCCCTCGCGCTCCTACCTGTTCTCGCTGCCGGTCGACGGCAAGCCGATGACCCTGTACGTGCGGATGACCTCCAACCATCCACTGATGGCCTGGTTCGACCAGATCGACGAAGCCGGCCTGGTCGGCCTGGAGAAGCCCGCCTACGCCTTCGGCATGCTGCTCGGCGGCATGCTCCTGCTGCTGATGTACAACCTGATCCGCTTCGCCTACTCGCGCAGCGCCAGCAGCCTGTGGCTGGCGGCGGTGCACGCGGCGCTGGCGGTCTGCGCCGCGGCGAACCTGGGGCTGGTGGCGTTCTGGCTGCCGGGACTCAAGTTCAACCAGTCGCTGACCGCCGACCTCGGCGCCCTCGGCGCCGCGGTGAGCCTGCTGTGGTTCGCCTGCAGCTTCTTCCGCGGCACTGCGGAAAGCCGCCTGAACCGCCTCCTGCAAGGCGAGGCGCTGTTGATCCTGGCGGTCGGCGCGATCATCGCCTTCACCCAGCAACTCTGGTTCAGTTGGCTGATCTACCTGCTGGTGATCCTCAGTTCGCTCAGCGTCCCGCTGGTCGCGGCCTGGCACTGGTATCGCGGCTACCAGCCGGCGCGCCTGATCGTTGCCGGGATGATCGTGTTCAACGCCGGCTTCATGGTGTTCCTGCCGGTACTGTTCGGCACCAAGCAACTCGATCCGGGCTGGCTGGTGCTCGGCGTGTTCAGCTTCGCCACCCTCGCCGGGCTGGTCCTGAGCGTCTCGCTCACCGAACGCCAGCGGCTGATCCAGCAGCTCAACCTGCAACAGCGCACCAGCGAGGCGGCGCACACCGCGGAATTGCAGACCAAGGCCGAGTTCCTGGCCAAGATCAGCCACGAGATCCGCACGCCCATGAACGGCGTGCTGGGGATGACCGAACTGCTCCTCGGCACCCCGTTGTCGGCGAAGCAGCGCGACTACGTGCAGACCATCCACAGCGCCGGCAACGAGCTGCTCACGCTGATCAACGAGATCCTCGACATCTCCAAGCTGGAGTCCGGGCAGATCGAGCTGGACGAAGTGCAGTTCGACCTCAACGCGCTGATCGAGGACTGCCTGGATATCTTCCGGGTCAAGGCCGAGCAGCAGCGCATCGAGCTGATCAGCTTCACCCAGCCGCAGGTGCCGCGGGTCATCGGCGGCGATCCGACGCGCCTGCGCCAGGTGGTCCTGAGCCTGCTGGACAACGCGTTCAAGCAGACCGAGGAAGGCGAGATCCTGCTGGTGGTGGCCCTCGACGACCAGGGCGAGACGCCACGCCTGCGCATCGCCGTGCAGGACAGCGGCCACCCGTTCGACGCCAAGGAGCGCGAGGCGCTGCTCACCGCCGAGCTGCACAGCGGCGACTTCCTTTCCGCCAGCAAGCTCGGCAGCCACCTCGGCCTGATCATCGCCCGCCAACTGGTGCGGCTGATGGGCGGGGAGTTCGGCATCCAGTCCGGCAGCAGCCAGGGCACCACCCTGTCGCTGACCCTGCCGCTCGACCCGCAGCAGTTGGAGAACCCCACCGCCGACCTCGACGGCCCGCTGCAGGGCGCCCGGCTGCTGGTGGTGGACGACAACGAAACCTGCCGCAAGGTGCTGGTGCAGCAGTGCAGCGGCTGGGGCCTGAACGTCAGCGCGGTGTCGTCCGGCAAGGAGGCGCTGGCCCAGTTGCGCACCAAGGCGCACCTGCGCGAGTACTTCGACGTGGTCCTGCTCGACCAGGACATGCCCGGCATGACCGGCATGCAACTGGCGGCGAAGATCAAGGAAGACCCCAACCTCAACCACGACATCCTGCTGATCATGCTCACCGGGATCAGCAACGCGCCGAGCAAGATCATCGCCCGCAACGCCGGGATCAAGCGCATCCTGGCCAAGCCGGTGGCCGGCTACACGCTGAAGGCGACCCTCGCCGACGAACTCGCCCAGCGCGGCGTCAGCGGCGTCACCAACTACCTGCAACCGGCCAAGGAAGCGCAGGCGCCGAGCCTGCCGAGCGACTTCCGGATCCTCGTCGCCGAGGACAACAGCATCTCCACCAAGGTCATCCGCGGCATGTTGAACAAGCTCAACCTGCAGCCGGACACCGCCAGCAACGGCCAGGAGGCGCTCAGCGCGATGAAGGCGACCCAGTACGACCTGGTGCTGATGGACTGCGAGATGCCGGTTCTCGACGGCTTCTCCGCCACCGAGCAGCTCCGCGCCTGGGAAGCCCACGAACAGCGCCCGCATACCCCGGTGGTGGCGCTCACCGCGCACATCCTCAGCGAGCACAAGGAACGCGCGCGGCTGGTCGGCATGGACGGGCACATGGCCAAGCCGGTGGAGCTGTCGCAATTGCGTGAGCTGATCGCCTACTGGGTCGGCGAACGCGATCGCCGCCGCCAGGGCGACGCCCTGCCCTCCTGAGGGCAGCGACGTGCTCCGGCGCTGCACCCTGCCTCCGCCACGGCGGATAACCGCACGCGGTTATTCGCCCTACGCCCCAGTGGTCCCGCCCCTGTAGGGCGCATGACGCCAACGGCGTTATCCGCCGACACCGCCACTTCCGCCACGGCGGATAACCGCACGCGGTTATTCGCCCTACGCCCCCGGTGGTCCCGCCTCCCGTAGGGCGCATGACGCCAACGGCGTTATCCGCCGACATCCGGCCTCGTTGTCACATGCCACGCGAACCGGCATATTGCCAACCCGCCGGACATCGCACCGGCCCGTCGCACGCTATGCTCATGCCCACCCCCGGACCGGAAGCGCCTCCATGCATTTGCTGTTCAGCGTCTACCTGAAGATGCTGGTGCTCTATAGCCCCTTCTTCGTGCTGTCCTGCTTCATCAGCCTCAGCCGCGGCTTCGGCCCGCGCGACCGCAAGCGCATGGCCTGGCGGGTGGCCCTGGCGGCGCTGATCGCCAGCGTCGCGCTGTACCTGTTCGGCCGCTACATCTTCATCCTCTTCGGTATCACCGCCGACGCCTTCCGCATCGGCGCCGGCAGCGTGCTGTTCATCTCCGCGCTGGGCATGGCCCAGGGCCGCGCGGCGGTGCAGAGCGACAACGTGCAGCAGGACGTGACCATCGTCCCGCTGACCATTCCTCTCACCGTCGGCCCCGGCACCATCGGCGCGCTGCTGGTGATGGGCGTCGGCCAGGGCTGGGAGGCCAAGCTGATCTCCCTGGTGGCGATCTTCCTCGCCTGCCTGACCCTCGGCACCACGCTCTATCTTTCCGACCGCATCGAACGCCTGCTTGGCGACCAGGGCCTGCAGATCGTCAGTCGCCTGATGGGTCTGTTCGTCTGCGCGCTGGCGGCGCAGATCATCGTCACCGGCCTGAAGGGTTCGCTGTTCCCAGGCTGAGCGCACCAGCCTGAGGCGGACACCCTGGATGCCGCGCCCTGACGCACCGCAGTGGTGCCCGGGCGAAGCGGCGGCGCTCCTATGGACGCGCCGCCGGCGGTAGGGAGGGAGGTCAGCGCGACGCCTCCCCATCCGGAGCCCACGACCCCTTCTCCGTCGATATCCGGCGAAAACCCGTTGAAAACGCCGCCTTCACCGGCATAGCCAGGCCTGCTCGGCATGCTTCCCCGGCGACTCGCGGCGCCTTTTCGCCGACCGATACCGGCCAGCGCCAAGAAGAGGCACAGCCTTTGCTCTGGAGCCTCGACGAAGAGATCCAGGCCGCAGTGCGCACCCCGCCGTCCACCGGACGGATGCCCGACGACAAGCACGACGCCTCCTGAAAACTGCCGCCCCGACCGCTGGTGAATGGAGAACAACACCAATGAAACGTCGCAGTCTGCTCAAGGCCTTCACGCTGTCCGCGTCCATCGCTTCCATGGGCCTGTCCTGGTCCATCCAGGCCGCCGAAACCATCAAGGTCGGCATCCTTCACTCGCTGTCCGGGACCATGGCGATCTCCGAGACCTCGCTGAAGGACATGGCCCTGATGACCATCGACGAGATCAACGCCAAGGGCGGGGTCAACGGCAGGAAGCTGGAGGCGGTGGTGGTCGATCCGGCGTCGAACTGGCCGCTGTTCGCGGAAAAGGCCCGCCAGTTGCTGGCCCAGGACAAGGTCGCGGTGGTCTTCGGTTGCTGGACCTCGGTGTCGCGCAAATCGGTGTTGCCGGTATTCGAGGAACTCAACGGATTGCTGTTCTACCCGGTCCAGTACGAGGGCGAGGAACTCTCGCCGAACGTCTTCTATACCGGCGCGGCGCCGAACCAGCAGGCGATCCCGGCGGTGGAGTACCTGATGAGCGAGGACGGCGGCGGTGCCAGGCGCTTCTTCCTGCTCGGCACCGACTATGTCTACCCGCGCACCACCAACAAGATCCTGCGCGCCTTCCTGCACAGCAAGGGCGTGGACGACAAGGACATCCAGGAGGTCTACACGCCATTCGGCCACAGCGACTACCAGACCATCGTCGCCGACATCAAGAAGTTCGCCGCAGGCGGCAAGACCGCGGTGGTCTCCACCGTCAATGGCGACTCCAACGTGCCCTTCTACAAGGAACTGGCCAACCAGGGCCTGGAAGCCACCGAGGTGCCGGTGGTGGCCTTCTCCGTAGGCGAGGAAGAACTGCGCGGCATCGACACCAAGCCGCTGGTCGGCAACCTCGCGGCATGGAACTACTTCGAGTCGGTGAGCAATCCGGTCAACGAGAAGTTCGTCGCCGACTGGAAAGCCTACGCCAAGGCGAAGAACCTGCCGAACTACGCCACCGCGGTGACCAACGACCCCATGGAAGCCACCTACGTCGGCATCCATATGTGGGCGCAGGCCGTGGAAAAGGCCGGCAGCACCGAGGTCGACAAGGTTCGCGAGGCGATGGCCGGGCAAAGCTTCAAGGCGCCATCCGGCTACACGCTGGTCATGGACAAGAGCAACCACCACCTGCACAAGCCGGTGATGATCGGCGAGATCCAGGACGACGGCCAGTTCGAAGTGGTCTGGAAGACCCCCGAGCCGCTTCGCGCGCAACCCTGGAGCCCGTTCATCCCGGGCAACGAGAAAAAGCCGGAGCATGCGCTGAAGAGCAACTGAGTTCTGCCGTGAAGAACCCTGCCCCCCCTGACCAGGCGTTCCCCTGAACGGAACGGGAACGCTCCGGTCGCGCGCCGAACGGCCCCCTCGCCCTTCAGGGAGAGGGCGGGGGACCGGCCATACCGCACGTCGCCCAGGAACCCCAGCAT
>NZ_SCND01000289.1:0-7990 GCF_005503585.1 Pseudomonas sp. 2VD | reverse complement strand
TCTGCGCCTGCAGCGCGGCATCGACTTCGATGCCGGCAACCGGAGCCGGGGCGCGGAACAGCCAGGCGCCCATGAAGCCCCCGGCCAACAGGCTGGCACCGACCACGCAGGCCCCGGCCAGCATCAGCAACCGCGGCTGCAGATGGACGGAGCGAGCGGCCCCATGGTGCCGGCTCAGAAAAATGATGTGCATGACTTATCCTTCATACGGGCCGGCAGTAGCGAAACGCTTTCTGCTACCATTCCGACTCAGTAACCCCCAGGCTTCCCGCCATGTCTTTTCGTCCCTTGCCCGCCCAGGCATCGACCCAGTTGCTGCGCCAGGCCAGGCCGCTGCAGATGCTGTTCGCCGAAGCCCAGCGCATCTGCCGCCTGCAGCAACTGCTGGAAAGCCAGTTGCAACCGGCGGCGCGCCCGTACTGCCATGTGGCTTCGTGGCGCGGCGGTTGCCTGCTGCTGATCGTCACCGATGGCCACTGGGCCACACGCCTGCGCTATCAGCAGCGGCGCCTGCAGCGGCAGCTGCAGGCTTTCGAAGAATTCGCGAACTTAGCGAAAATCCTTTTCAAGGTGCAACCCACCACGTCCACACAACGTGCGGCACGTCGCAGCTTGACCCTGTCTGCCGTCGCGGCGGAAAACCTTCGCGAATCCGCCGACATCGTCGGCAATCCACGCCTGCGGGAAGCGCTCGAGCGGCTGGCAAGCCGCGCCGAGAAAAGCCGGCAAGAATAAATCCCGAAATAAAAAGAGGCCACCCTGAGGTGGCCTCCAAATATGGAAAGGAGAGTTTTCCTACACTGCCGCCGCCGGGCGCATATAGGAAATAGGCGCGGTACGCGCGTCTTCGAAGGTCACCACTTCCCAAGCATCCTTGTCTGCGATCAACGTACGCAGCAGTTGGTTGTTCAGGGCATGGCCGGACTTGAAGCCACGGAACTCGCCGATAAGACTGTTGCCGAGCAGATACAGGTCGCCGATGGCATCCAGGATCTTGTGCTTGACGAACTCGTCCTCGTAACGCAGGCCGTCTTCGTTGAGCACGCGGTTCTCGTCGACCACGATCGCGTTCTCCACGCTACCGCCGAGTGCCAGGTTCTGCGAACGCAGGTACTCGATGTCGCGCATGAACCCGAAGGTACGGGCGCGGCTGACCTCCTTGACGAAGGAAGTACTGGAGAAATCGACCGAGGCCTGCTGGGTGCGACCACGGAAGACCGGATGATCGAAATCGATCTCGAAGCTGACCTTGAAGCCGTCGAACGGAACGAAGACGGCGCGCTTGTCGCCCTCTTCCACGCTGACTTCGCGCTTGATGCGGATGAACTTCTTGGCAGCTTCCTGCTCTTGCAATCCGGCGGACTGGATCAGGAATACGAACGGACCAGCGCTGCCATCCATGATCGGCACTTCCGAAGCGGACAGCTCGACGTAGGCGTTGTCGATACCCAGGCCGGCCATGGCCGAGAGCAGGTGCTCCACCGTATCCACTTTGACGTCACCCTTGACCAGGGTGGTCGACATGGTGGTTTCGCCGACGTTCTCGGCCCGGGCCGGGATTTCCACTACCGGATCCAGGTCGGTGCGGCAGAACACGATACCGGTGTCCACCGGCGCCGGTTTCAGGGTCAGGTAAACCTTTTCCCCCGAGTGCAGACCGACGCCAGTAGCCCGGATGATGTTCTTCAAGGTGCGTTGTTTGATCATGGCTTTGGCCGCTTAAGCGCTGACTGCGAACTGTTTTCAACAATGGCCGGCGATGATAGCAGAACCGGCCTTTGCTGAACACCAATCACATCTCTACTCCTGATTAATTACTTCAATCGGCCTGACGACGCAGGAACGCCGGGATATCCAGGTAATCCAGGTCATCCTGCGGGTTCAGCTTGGCCGCGGTCGCCGCGCTGCCGTGAGACTGGTTGCGCATCACGGTAGGACGGTCGAGGTCGCGGTAGTTCACCGACTGCTGCTCGCGCTGGGCCGGAGCGGCTGCCTGGGCTGCACTGCCCTGCACGGTGTTGTCGACGACCTTCACCGGTTTCTCCAGGCGCGCGCCCAGGCCGGTGGCGACTACGGTGACGTGCAGCTCATCGCGCATGTCCGCGTCGATCACGGTGCCCACCTTCACAGTGGCGTGCTCGGAAGCGAACTGTTCGATGATGTTGCCGACATCGGAGTACTCGCCCAGGGACAGGTCCGGACCCGCGGTGATGTTCACCAGGATGCCGCGCGCGCCCTGCAGGTTGACGTCTTCCAGCAGCGGGTTGCGGATTGCCGCCTCGGTGGCCTCGCGGGCACGGTTCGGACCGCTGGCGCAGCCGGTACCCATCATCGCCATGCCCATTTCGCTCATGACAGTCTTCACGTCGGCGAAGTCGACGTTGATCATGCCCGGACGCTTGATGATGTCGGAGATACCGCGCACGGCACCGGCCAGCACGTCATCGGCCTTGGCGAAGGCAGCCAGCAGGCTGGCGTCCTTGCCGAGGATGGTCAGCAGCTTCTCGTTCGGGATGGTGATCAGCGAATCGACGCTCTCGGCCAGCGCGCGGATGCCCTCGTCGGCGATCTGCATGCGCTTGCGACCTTCGAACGGGAACGGACGGGTCACCACCGCGACGGTGAGGATGCCCATTTCCTTCGCCACTTCGGCGATGATCGGCGCGGCGCCGGTACCGGTGCCGCCACCCATGCCGGTGGTGATGAAGACCATGTCGGCGCCTTCCAGCACTTCGGAAATGCGCTCGCGATCTTCCAGAGCCGCCTGACGACCGACTTCCGGATTGGCGCCGGCACCCAGCCCCTTGGTGACGCCCGGGCCGAGTTGCAGAACGGTGCGCGCCGCGATGTTCTTCAGCGCTTGTGCGTCGGTGTTGGCGCAGATGAACTCGACGCCCTCGACGTTGTTCTTGGCCATGTGATTGACGGCGTTGCCGCCACCACCACCTACACCGATCACTTTTATGACGGCGGTTTGTGCGATGTTATCGACCAGTTCAAACATTTCCCCTCTCCTTCCTTTCTAGTTTTGTCGCCTACTGTTACCGCGTTGAATCAGAAATTGCCCTGGACCCAGCGTTTGAGCCGCTCCAGGACAGGTGCCTTGGGTTCGTCGCTGCTGTAGCTGCTGCCTGACACAGACATCGACATGCCATCGGACTGCTTCTGCAGTCCGTACATCAGCAGGCCGACGCCCGTCGAATAGATCGGGTTGCGCACCACGTCGGTGAGGCCCTTCACGCTATACGGCACGCCGAGGCGTACCGGCATGTGGAAGATTTCCTCGGCCAGCTCGACCGCGCCTTCCATCTTCGAGGTGCCGCCGGTGAGGACGATCCCGGCCGGGATCAGGTCCTCGTAGCCGCTGCGGCGCAGCTCGGCCTGGACCAGGGTGAACAGCTCGTCGTAACGAGGCTCGACCACTTCGGCCAGGGCCTGGCGCGACAGTTCGCGCGGCGGCCGGTCGCCGACGCTGGGCACCTTGATGGTCTCGCCGGCACCGGCCAGCTTGGCCAGGGCGCAGGCGTAGCGGATCTTGATCTCTTCCGCGTACTGGGTCGGCGTCCGCAGGGCCATGGCGATGTCATTGGTGACCTGGTCGCCGGCGATCGGGATCACCGCGGTATGGCGGATCGCGCCTTCGGTGAAGATCGCGATATCGGTGGTGCCGCCGCCGATATCCACCAGGCACACGCCCAGTTCCTTCTCGTCCTCGGTCAGCACCGAATAGGCCGAGGCCAACTGCTCGAGGATGATGTCGTCGACCTCGAGGCCGCAGCGGCGCACGCACTTCTCGATGTTCTGCGAGGCATTCACCGCGCAGGTCACCACGTGCACCTTGGCTTCCAGGCGCACCCCGGACATGCCCAGCGGCTCGCGCACGCCTTCCTGGTTATCGATCACGTAATCCTGGGCCAGGGTATGCAGCACCCGCTGGTCCGCCGGGATCGCCACCGCCTGGGCGGCATCCAGTACCCGTTCGATATCCGCCGGGTTCACCTCGCGATCGCGGATCGCCACGATGCCGTGGGAATTGAGGCTGCGGATGTGGTTGCCGGCGATGCCGACGAACGCCGAGTGGATACGGCAACCGGCCATCTGCTGGGCCTCGTCGATGGCGCGCTGGATCGACTGCACGGTGGACTCGATGTTCACCACCACGCCCTTCTTCAGGCCGCGGGACGGATGAGTACCGATGCCAACGACCTCCAGCTGGCCATCGGCCGTCACCTCGCCCACCAGCGCCACCACCTTGGAGGTACCGATGTCGAGGCCGACGATCATCTTGCCGCTCTGCACGCTTGCCATGGTTATTACTGTCTCCTCAACTCACTGCACGGCGCTGGCCGTGGCCACCGTCGCGGGCGTGACCGGCTCGCGCCACGCAACGGCGAGGCCGTTGGGGTAACGCAGGTCGATCCGCGCAATGTTCGAAATCTGGTCTTTGAGTGCCTTGTCGTAGATGCTTACGAAGCGGCGAATCTTGTCTACCACGTGGTCGCGCCCGATCTGGATCTCGACGCCCTGGGCCGTGGTCAGCGCCCAACCGCCGCGATCGCTCATTTCCAGGCGGGCGATGGAGAACCCGAGGGGACGCAGCAACTGGCTGAGCAACTGGTATTGCTGCATCACCTGCTGTTGCGCCCGCTGTGGACCATGCAAGCGGGGCAGATGTTCATAATTCGCCAGCTCCTTTGGCGTAAAAGCCTGTCCCTGGTTGTTCAGCAGCGCTTCGTCGCCCCACCGGGCGATCGGCAGTTGCTCGTCCAGGCGGATCACCACCTGGTCCGGCCACACCCGGCGCACCTCGGCGTGGGCGATCCAGGGCATCTGTTCCAGTTGCCCGCGCATGCCCGCCAGGTCGATGGTGAAGAAGCTCGCCGCCAGGTACGGGGAAATCCGCTGCTGCACCGCGCGCTGGCTGATGTAGCTGAGGTCGCCCTCGACACTGACCTTGGCGATCGGCCGGTCGGCGTACGGCAGGATGTACTCGGCGCCGCGATAGGCGCCATAGCCGAGAACGGCCAGCAACAGCGGCCAGGCCAGGTACTTGAGGAAACTGAAGTCGGCTTTCGGCAGGCGCACGCTCAGCGGTTCCTTGGCCACCAGACGGCTGGCGCCGCGCGGCATCGGCTTGCGCGGAGCGCGGCCGAGTCCACCGGGTTGCTGATGACGGAGCAGTACGCCGTTCATGGCTTATCCCCTCGCCTCGCGGCTATCGGCCAGGATCGCCAGCACCAGTTGCTGGAAATCCAGGCCGGCGGCCCGCGCGGCCATAGGCACCAGGCTGTGGTCGGTCATGCCTGGTGCGGTGTTGACTTCAAGCAGCCAGAAACGCCCTTCGGCGTCCTGCATCACGTCCGCCCGCCCCCAGCCCTGGATGCCCAGGGCGTCGCAGGCGCGCGCGGTGAGTTCCTTCAGCTCGCGTTCCTTGGCCTCGTCGAGACCGCAGGGCACCTGGTAGCGGGTATCGCTGGCCAGGTACTTGGCGTCGTAGTCGTAGAAGGTGTGCGGCGTGCCCAGGCGGATCGCCGGCAGCACCTGCCCGCGCAAGGTCGCCACGGTGAATTCCGGGCCGCTGATCCACTGCTCGACCAGCACCTGCGAGTCGTAGCGGGCCGCTTCGCGCCACGCCGCGATCAATTCGTCGAGCCCGCCGACCTTGGCCATGCCGATGCTCGAGCCTTCGTGAGCCGGCTTGACGATCAGCGGGAAACCCAGTCGCTGCGCCGCGTCGCGGCAGTCATCCTCGCTGGCCAGCACCGCGTAGTCCGGGGTCGGCAGGCCGAGGCTGAGCCAGACCCGCTTGGTCCGCAGCTTGTCCATCGCCAGCGCCGAGGCCAGCACGCCGCTGCCGGTGTAGGGAATGCCCGCGCACTCGAGCAGGCCCTGCATGCTGCCATCCTCGCCGCCACGACCATGGAGAATGATGAAGGCGCGGTCGATCTTCTCCTCGACCAGGCGTTGCAGCAGGTCTTCGCCGACATCGATGCCGAAGGCATCGACCCCGGCGGCCAGCAGGGATTGCAGGACCATCGCGCCGGACTTCAGCGACACCTCGCGCTCGGCGCTCTTGCCGCCGAACAGCACGGCAACGCGGCCGAACGCCTTGGGATCCTGGGTGCCGTTCAGCAGGCTATCGAGGCAAAGGTTCATGCGCCCTTCCCTCCCTTGCCGGCGAACAGCGGGTTCTTGATCAGTTGCGGGGCCAGGCCGCCGACATCGCCAGCGCCCTGGCAAAGCAGGATGTCGCCAGCGCGCAGCAGCGGCTTGACCAGCGGCGCCAGGTCGGCGTCGCGCTCGAAGTAGATCGGGTCGAGCTGGCCGCGCTGGCGGATGCTGTGGCACAGCTGGCGGCTGTCGGCTCCCGGGATCGGCTCTTCGCCGGCCGGATAGACCTCCATCAACAGCAGCACGTTGGCTTCGCCCAGCACCTGCACGAAGTCTTCGTACAGGTCGCGGGTACGGGTATAGCGATGCGGCTGGTAGACCATCACCAGGCGACGCTCCGGCCAACCGCCACGGATCGCCTTGATCACCGCGGCGACTTCGCGCGGATGGTGGCCGTAGTCGTCCACCAGCATCACGCTGCCACCCTCGACCTGCAGCTCGCCGTAGACCTGGAAGCGCCGGCCCACGCCCTGGAAGCCGGACAGCCCCTGGACGATGGCTTCGTCGGAGATGCCCTCGTCGGTAGCGATGACGATGGTCGCCAGGGAATTCAGCACGTTGTGCAGGCCGGGCATGTTCACCGAGACGTCCAGCGGCTCGCGCTCCGGGCGCAACACGGTGAACCAGGTGCGCATGCCTTCCTGGCGGATGTTGATCGCGCGCACGTCGGCGTCTTCGCTGAGGCCGTAGGTCACGGTCGGGCGGGCGATCTGCGGGAGGATCTCGCGCACAACCGGATCATCCACGCACATCACCGCCAGTCCGTAGAACGGCAGGTTGTGGAGGAACTCGACGAAGGTCTTCTTCAGCTTGTTGAAGTCGCCGCCGTAGGTCGCCATGTGGTCGGCGTCGATATTGGTGACCACCGCGACCATCGGTTGCAGGTGCAGGAAGCTGGCGTCGCTCTCGTCGGCCTCGGCCACCAGGTAGCGGCTGGCGCCAAGCTGGGCGTTGGTCCCGGCGGCGTTCAGCCGGCCGCCGATGACGAAGGTCGGGTCCAGGCCGCCGGCGGCGAACACCGAGGCGATCAGGCTGGTAGTGGTGGTCTTGCCGTGGGTGCCGGCTACCGCGATGCCGTGCCGGTAGCGCATCAGTTCGGCGAGCATCTCCGCACGCGGCACCACCGGAATCCGCCGTTCCAGGGCCGAGGCCACTTCCGGGTTGGCCCGGTTGATGGCACTGGACACCACCAGCACGTCGGCGCCGTCGGCGTTTTCCGCCTGGTGGCCGATGAAGATCTGCGCGCCGAACTTCTCCAGGCGCTCGGTCACCGCCGAGGCCTTGAGGTCCGAGCCGGATACCTCGTAGCCGAGGTTCAGCAGCACTTCGGCGATCCCGCACATGCCGGCGCCGCCGATGCCGACGAAATGGATGCGGCGGATACGGCGCATGGTCCGGGTGACGCCATTCGGTTCTTTAACCACGGGCCACCTCCAGGCAGGCATCGACCACCGTCCGGGTAGCCTCGGGTTTCGCCAGGCTGCGAGCCTGGTCTGCCATGGAGCGCAGGGTTTCGGGATGCATCAGGACCTCGGACAGCTGCGCGGCCAGTTCGGCCGCGCCGGTAGACTTTTGCGGCAGCAGGCGGCCGGCGCCGCTGCGTACCAGGAATTCGGCATTGCGGGTCTGGTGATCGTCGATCGCGTGAGGCAACGGCACCAGGAAGGCGGGCAATCCCGCCGCCGTCAGCTCGCTGACGGTCAGCGCGCCGGCGCGGCAGATCACCAGGTCGGCCCAGGCGTAGGCCGCGGCCATGTCGCTGATGAAGGGCGCGACGTCCGCTTCGACCGCCACTGTGCGATAACGCTCGGCGGTAATC
>NZ_SCND01000288.1:0-7994 GCF_005503585.1 Pseudomonas sp. 2VD | reverse complement strand
CTTCGGCCTGGCCGACGAGGAACATCCCGCGGTCGGCCAGCCGCCCATCGTGCGCTGGGATTACCGCGACTTCTCGGTATATTTCGAAAGCGGCCGGGTGAGCGACAGCGTTCGCCATCATCGGCCGCGGAATCCCGCGCAACCCTCGAACAAGGAGCCACAGTGACTCTCATCTATGGACATCGCGGCGCCAAGGGCGAAGCGCCGGAAAACACCCTGGCCAGCTTCCAGCGCTGCCTGGAGCATGGCGTCAACCGTTGCGAACTGGACCTGCACCTGTCCCGCGACGGCGAACTGATGGTGATCCACGACCCGACCCTGAAGCGCACCACCGGCCGCCGCGGCAAGGTCGCCGAACACGACGCGGCCACCCTGGTCACCTACGACGCGCGCGAAGGCGGCCCCGGCTGGGTACGGCCGACGCCGATCCCGCGGCTGGAGGAGTTGTTCGAGAAGTGCCCGTTCGAGCACTGGCAACTGGAAGTGAAGAGCGCCTCGCGCGAACGCGCGGCGCGGACGGTAACGCGGATCAGGGAGCTGACCGAGCGCTTCGGCAACCGCGACAAGGTCACCGTCACCAGCGGTTCGCGGACCGTGCTCAAGGCCCTCAACGAACTGACCCCGGAGCTGTCGCGCGGGCTGGTCGCCGAATACGCCTGGCTCGACCCGCTGAAGGTCGCCCAGCACTATGGCTGTGCCCTGCTCGCCCTGAACTGGACCCTATGCACCCCGGAACGCCTGCTCAAGGCCCAGCGCCAGGGGCTTCACGTCTCGGTGTGGACGGTCAACGAACCGGCGCTGATGCGCCGGCTCGCCGACTTCGGCGTGGACAGCCTGATCACAGACTTTCCCGGTTTGGCCAGCGCCACCCTCGGGAATCGCTGAGCACATCCCCTCCGGCCGGCTCAGGCCGCCGGCCGGAGTCCTTCAAAAAAGCCGGTTGAGGCCGTCGAACGCCGCTACCCGATAGGCTTCCGCCATGGTCGGGTAGTTGAAGGTGGTGTTGACGAAGTACTTCAGGGTATTCAGCTCGCCCGGCTGGTTCATGATCGCCTGGCCGATGTGGACGATTTCCGAAGCCTGGTCGCCGAAGCAGTGCACGCCGAGGATCTCCAGGGTCTCGCGATGGAACAGGATCTTCAGCATGCCCACCGGCTCGTTGGAAATCTGCGCCCGGGCCATGCCCTTGAAGAACGCCTTGCCCACTTCGTAGGGAATCTTCGCCGCGGTCAGTTCGCTTTCGTTCTTGCCGATCGAGCTGATCTCCGGAATGGTGTAGATGCCGGTCGGCACATCGTTGACGAAGCGCCAGCTGTCGCTCTCGACGATGTTGCCGGCGGCCGAGCGGCCCTGGTCGTAGGCAGCGCTGGCCAGGCTCGGCCAGCCGATCACGTCGCCGGCGGCGAAGATGTTGCTCACCGAAGTGCGGTAGTTCTCGTCCACCTCGATCTGGCCACGGCTGTTGACCTTGATGCCGACGTTCTCCAGGCCGAGCTTGTCGGTATTGCCGGTCCGGCCGTTGCACCAGAGCAGCGCGTCCGCCTTGATCTTCTTGCCCGACTTCAGGTGCAGGATGACGCCGTTATCCAGCCCCTCGACGCGCTCGTACTCCTCGTTGTGGCGGATCAGCACGTTGTTGTTGCGCAGGTGGTAGCTCAGCGCATCGGAAATCTCGTCATCGAGGAAGCTGAGCAACTGGTCGCGCGTATCGATCAGGTCCACCAGCACGCCCAGGCCGCTGAAGATCGACGCGTATTCGCAGCCGATCACCCCGGCTCCGTAGATGATCAGCCGGCGCGGGGTGTGGCTCAGGGACAGGATGGTGTCGCTGTCGTAGACCCGCGGGTGGTTGAAATTGATGTCCGAAGGACGATACGGGCGCGAGCCGGTGGCGATCACGAACTGGTCGGCGACCAGGCGCTCCACCGCGCCGCTCGGCGTCACCACTTCGACGGTGCGTTCGTCGACGAAGCTGGCGGTGCCAGTGAACATGTCGATGCGATTGCGCGCGTAGTAGCCGGTACGCGAGGCGACCTGCTTGGAGATCACCCGGTCGGCGCTCTTCAGCACGTCGGGGAAGGAGAACCAGCGCGGCTCGCCGATCTGGCGGAACATCGGGTTGGTGTTGAACTCGATGATCTGCTTCACCGAGTGGCGCAGGGCCTTGGAAGGAATGGTGCCGAGGTGCGTGCAGTTGCCTCCGACCACGCGACGACTGTCGACTACCGCCAGCTTGCGTCCGTACTTGGAGGCGTTCATCGCCGCCCCTTCGCCCGCCGGACCCGTGCCCAAAATCACCACGTCGTAGTTGTAGACAGCCATGCGTACTCCTCAGAACAGGCCGAGGCGCCCACTGGCGCCTCCGGCAAAGCCGCTGCACAACATGTGCGCGGCGGATCGATTCGATCATCGGGTCGGTGCGAACGACGGCATTCGCCGGGCAAGGCTCGGTCCGACCTCGAGGCGGGCATATGTTACGCCCTGTGCGAAATGTCGCACATTAGCGTTTGGTCGCGTCGTAGGCGAGTTTTCCGGGCACTACAGATTCGTCGCGGTTGGCTTCCTCGCATTTCTGTCGGTCGCCGCCGCAGATCGAGCATTCCTTCTCGATCCCCAGGTTGGCGATGCCGCCGCAGGAACCGGCGATCGGCTTGCGGCCCATGATGACCCCGATGGACATGCCGAAGACCACCAGCAGCATGATGACGAAGACCAGTAGCCAGGTCATGGACGTTCTCCTTGGTTGCCGAACAGTTGCTCGTAGCGTGGCGTGGTGCGGCTGTCGAAACCGTTGCCCTGGCGACTGACGAACAGCGCCGCCAGTCGGTGCTTCTCGGCGAAACGGTAGCCCTCTTCCGGACCGAGCACCATCAGCAGGGTCGACAGGCCGTCGGCGTTGCGCGTCGACGGATCGAGCACCGTGACCGAAGCCAGGTGATGGTCGATCGGCGCGCCGGTGCGCGGGTCGAAGGTGTGCGAATAGCGCTGGCCGTTCTCTTCGAAATAGTTGCGGTAATCGCCCGAGGTCGAGACGCCGTAGCCGTCCAGCGCCAGCACCTGCTGGGCGACCCGCTGGCCCTCGCGCGGCGCTTCGATAGCGATGCGCCAGGGCGTGCCGTCCGGCTTGCGCCCTTCGGCTTTCAACTCGCCGGTGATTTCCGCCAGGTAGCTGCGCACGCCAAGCTCCTTCAGGCGTTCGCCTACCGCGTCCACCGTATAGCCAGCGGCGATGCTGTCGAAGTCCAGCTGTACGGCGGCGTCCTTGCACAGGCGCTGGCCGTCGATGCGCAGGTGTCGATGGCCGACGTCACGGCGCGCCGCGGCGATCTGCTCGGCGCTGGGAACCTTCTCCACCCGCGCCTGCGGACCGAAGCCCCAGAGGTTCATCAGCGGCTCGACGGTCATGTCGAAGGCGCCCTGGCTCTGTTCCGACAACTCGCCGCCATAGCGCAGCAACTCCAGCATCGGTGGCGGCAGCTCCATGCAGGACTGCGCCGGCAGCGCATTGAAACGCGAAACCAGGGAGTCGTCGCGGTAGGTGGACATCTGCCGGTCGACCTCGGCGAGGATCGCTTCCACCGCGGCTTTCGCCGTCTGGACGTCGGGCGCCGAGGCGCCGCGCACGTACTTGATCGAATAGGTGCTGCCCATGGTCGGGCCGCCGAAGCTTTCCAGGGTGTCGCCGCAACCGGCCAGGACCAGCGCCAGCGCTGCCAGTCCGGCCATGGCGAGCGGACGGAAACGCTCAGCCACCGAAATCGTCCAGCAGGATATTCTCGCGCTCCACGCCCAGGTCGGTGAGCATCTTGATCACCGCGGCATTCATCATCGGCGGGCCGCACATGTAGAACTCGCAGTCTTCGGGCGCCGGGTGGTCCTTCAGGTAGTTCTCGAACAGCACGTTGTGGATGAAGCCGGTCAGGCCGGTCCAGTTGTCCTCCGGCTGCGGGTCGGACAGCGCCAGGTGCCACTGGAAATTGGGGTTCTCCGCCTGCAGCTGGTCGTACTCCTCGGTATAGAAGGCCTCGCGCAGCGAGCGCGCGCCGTACCAGAAGCTGATCTTGCGGTTCGACTTGAGCCGGCGCAACTGGTCGAAGATGTGCGAACGCATCGGCGCCATGCCGGCGCCGCCGCCGATGAAGACCATCTCGGCCTCGGTGTCCTTGGCGAAGAACTCGCCGAACGGCCCGTACACGGTGACCTTGTCGCCCGGCTTGAGGTTGAACACCCAGGACGACATTTGCCCCGGCGGCAGGTCGCTGCCCGGCGGCGGCGAGGCGATGCGGATGTTGAACTTGACCACGCCCTGCTCTTCCGGGTAGTTGGCCATCGAGTAGGCGCGGATCACCGTCTCGTCGACCTTCGACACGTAGCGCCACATGTTGAACTTGTCCCAGTCGCCGCGATATTCCGGCTGGATATCGAAGTCCTTGTACTCGACCACGTGCGGCGGGCATTCCAGCTGCACGTAGCCGCCGGCGCGGAAATCCACGCTCTCGCCGTCCGGCAGGCGCAGGGTGAGTTCCTTGATGAAGGTGGCGACGTTGGGGTTGGACTCCACCGTGCATTCCCACTTCTTCACCCCGAAGACCTCTTCAGGCACGCGGATCTGCATGTCCTGCTTGACCGGGGTCTGGCACGACAGGCGCCAGCCCTCCTTCGCCTGGCGCCGGGTGAAGTGCGACTCCTCGGTGGGCAGCATCTCGCCGCCGCCCTCGACCACCACGCACTTGCACTGCGCGCAGGTGCCGCCGCCGCCGCAGGCGGAAGACAGGAACACGTTGTTCGTCGCCAGGGTTTGCAGCAGCTTGCCGCCGGCCGGCACGGTCAGGCTGTGCTCGCCGTTGATCTGGATGGTCACGTCGCCACTCGACACCAGCTTGGCGCGGGCGACCAGGATGATCGCCACCAGGCCCAGGACGATGGCGGTGAACATGCCGATGGCCAGGAAAATCTCGAATCCGATCACGGGCCTCTCCTTACAACTGCACGCCGGAGAACGACATGAAGCCCAACGACATCAGGCCGATGGTGATGAAGGTGATCCCCAGGCCCTGCAGGCCCTCGGGGACGTCGCTGTACTTGAGCTTCTCGCGGATACCCGCCAGCGCGGCGATCGCCAGCGCCCAGGAAAAGCCCGAGCCGACGCCGTACACCGTGCTCTCGGCAAGGTTGTAGTCGCGCTCGACCATGAACAGCGAGCCGGCCATGATCGCGCAGTTCACCGTGATCAGCGGCAGGAACACGCCCAGCGCGTTGTAGAGACTGGGTACGTACTTGTCGAGGAGCATCTCGAGGATCTGCACGATGGCGGCGATCACCCCGATGTAGCTGAGCAGGCCGAGGAAGCTCAGGTCCACCTCGGGCAGCCCGGCCCAGGCCAGCGCGCCGTCCTTGAGCAGGTAGGTGTAGATCAGGTTGTTGGCCGGCACGGTGATGGTCTGCACCACGATCACCGCGATACCCAGGCCGATGGCGGTCTCCACCTTCTTCGAGATGGCGATGAAGGTACACATGCCGAGGAAGAACGCCAGCGCCATGTTCTCGACGAACACGGCCTTCACGAACAGGCTGATGTAGTGCTCCATCAGTAAGCCTCCTTGCTGGATACCTGCGGGGCCATCTTGTAGGTCGGGGCCTCGACCTGGTCTTTCTTCCAGGTCCGCAGGGCCCAGATGATCAGGCCGATCAGGAAGAACGCCGAAGGCGGCAGCAGGAGCAGGCCGTTCGGCTGGTACCAGCCGCCATCGTTGACCGTCGGCAACACGCTGATGCCGTAGAGCTTGCCGGCGCCGAACAGCTCGCGGACGAAGCCCAGCACCAGCAGCATGGCGCTGTAGCCGAGACCGTTGCCGATGCCGTCGAAGAACGACACGAGCGGCGGGTTGGCCATGGCGAAGGCTTCGGCGCGGCCCATCACGATGCAGTTGGTGATGATCAGCCCGACGAACACCGAGAGCTGCTTGCTCAGGCTATAGGCATAGGCCTTGAGCACCTGGTCGACGACGATCACCAGCGAGGCGATGATCACCATCTGCACGATCATCCGGATCGAGCTGGGAATCTGCCGGCGGATCATCGAGATGAACAGGTTGGAGAAGCCGGTCACCAGGGTCAGGGCGATGGCCATGACGGTAGCGGTCTTCAGGTTCGAGGTTACCGCCAGCGCCGAGCAGATCCCGAGGATCTGCAGGCCGATCGGATTGTTCTGGAAGACCGGATTGAACAGGACTTCGCGGATCGTGGGTTGAGCAGCCATCACGCCTCCCCTTTGCGCAGATTGGCGAGGAAGGCGTCGAAACCGTCCTTGCCGAGCCAGAAATGCAGCAGGTTGTCGACACCCTTGCTGGTCAGGGTGGCGCCGGCCAGGCCGTCGACCTGGTGGGTCGCCTTCGCCGACTGCGGGTCCACCGAGCCCTTGATGATCTGTACGGCAAGATCGCCCTGGGCGTCGTAGAGGGTCTTGCCGACCCACAGCGCCTTCCATTTCGGATTGTCGACCTCACCGCCGAGACCGGGGGTCTCGCCATGCTGGTAGAAGCCGAAGCCGGCGACCGTATTGAGGTCGCCCTTGAGCGCCAGGAAGCCGTACAGGGTCGACCACAGACCGTAGCCGCGCACCGGCAGGATCAGGGTGTCGAGCTTGCCGTCGGTCTCCACCAGGTAGACCGTGGTGTAGCGCTCGCGGCGCTTGATCGAGGCGATGTCCTCGGCGGCGGGCAGCGCCTCCGACAGCGCCGGGTCCTTGGCCGCTTTCAGCGGGTCGTAGCCGAGCGGGTCCTGGGCATCGCTGAAGGTGCCGCTCTGCAGGTCGACCACCTTGGCGGTGATGCGACTGTCGAACAGCGCCTTGACCTCTTTGCCGGACATGCCCGGCTCGCCGAGACCGGCGATGGCGAGGATGCTGCGCTGCTTGTCGAGCAGGCGGTTTTCCGCCTGGGTCGGCTTCAGCGCCACCGCCGCGCCGGCGACGAACACCGAGCTGACCAGGCACACCACCAGGGCTACCAGCAGTGTGCGGGTGGTGGATTCTTGATTAGCCATTGCGCGCCAGCCTCCGCTTGATGTTGGCCTGAACGACGAAATGGTCGATCAGCGGTGCGAACAGGTTGGCGAACAGGATCGCCAGCATCATGCCTTCCGGGAACGCCGGGTTGACCACCCGGATCAGCATGACCATCACTCCGATCAGGGCGCCGAACAGCCACTTGCCGGTATCGGTCATGGACGCCGAGACCGGGTCGGTGGCCATGAAGATCATGCCGAAGGCGAAGCCGCCGGTGACCAGGTGCCAATACCAGGGCATGGCGAACATCGGGTTGCTGGCCGAGCCGATGGCGTTGAACAGGTAGCTCATGGCGACCATCCCCAGCATCACCCCGGCGACGATGCGCCAGGAGGCGATGCGGGTCAGCAGCAGCACGGCGCCGCCGATGAAGATCGCCAGGGTGCTGGTCTCGCCCATCGACCCCTGCATGTGGCCGAGGAAGGCATCCATCCAGGTCAGGCCGTGGCCGAGGATGTTGTCCACCCCGCCGGCGGCGGCCAGGCTCAGCGAGGTGGCGCCGGCGAAGCCGTCCACCGAGGTCCATACCGCGTCGCCGGACATCTGCGCCGGGTAGGCGAAGAACAGGAAGGCCCGGCCGACCAGTGCCGGATTGAGGAAGTTCTTCCCGGTGCCGCCGAACACTTCCTTGCCCAGCACCACGCCGAAGCTGATCCCCAGGGCTACCTGCCACAGCGGGACGGACGGCGGCAGGGTCAGGGCGAACAGCACCGAGGTGACGAAGAAGCCTTCGTTGACCTCGTGGCGGCGGATGCTGGCGAACAGCACCTCCCAGAAACCGCCGACGATGAAGGTGGTCAGGTACACCGGCAGGAAGTACGCGGCGCCCTGGACCAGGCAATCCCACAGGCTGTTCGGGTCGAACCCGGCCAGCGCGCCGATCAGGGCGAAGCGCCAGCCATCCTGGGCGCTCAACAGTTCGGGGCTC
>NZ_SCND01000287.1:0-8033 GCF_005503585.1 Pseudomonas sp. 2VD | reverse complement strand
ATGGGGAACGGCGCGCAAGGAGCGTTGCGAGTTGCCCTACGACCTGGCCGGTGTGCCTCGCGACCAGGCGCTGATCCGCCTGCGCGGTACCTGCCGGGCAGCCACCACCGACTCCAACCTGGAGAACGCCAGATGAACCGCACGCTTCCCCTGCTGCCCGCGCTGGCCCTCGGCGTGTTGCTGGGGCTTCCCGTCAGTGGCCAGGCGACTTGCTACCGGGTCACCTCGGTAGGCAGCGAGACGACCACCTCGAACACCCAGATCCGCCCAGGCGAAGGTACCGCCGGCAGCTGGACCGGCGCCTGCGACACCTGCAATGGCTCGCTCGGCCTGCCCAGCGTGGTCAACGTCAGCGACGAGAGTTTCCAGCCCTATCCGACGCTCATCGCCAGCGCGGTGGCGCCGCTGACCCAGTACGGCGCCACCGGCGGCTACGACCCCGAGCGGGTGTTCTTCCGCTGTAGCGCCGGGGACGCCGTCTACGAGATGTTTTCTACCAACGGCGACGATCTCTATAGCGGCTACTACACCGGCGCCGACACGGTGGGCAACGACATCGGCCTGCAGGATGCCTACCGGACGGCCTGGCCCAACGTGCTGCTGCGCCTGACCAACGTCGAGACGGGGGAAACCATCACGCCGATCTGGAAGGAGCGCCAGCTCTCCGGGCTGGACATCGACTCGCGCGGCTTCCAACTGGTCAAGGCGAAGAACCTCGCAGCGGTACGCGCCGAGCTGTACAGCGCGCCGCTGGAGGCGATCCGCTACTACTCGCCGACGATCCTCTCGCAGCCCTATTCCTACACCCAGCCGGCGGCCTACATCGCCATCAAGGGGCCGGGCCTGACCGCGCCGACCGTCGGCCAGGCGCACGTGGGCGGCAACTGGGGCGGCTGGTACAGCAACTGGCCGGGTGCCATCGGGCTGTACCGCTACGTGACCCTGAAACGCTATCCCACCTGCGCGGTGATGACGGTCACCCCGCACGTGCAGTTCCCGCCCATCACCCTGGCCGAGATCGATAGCGGCGGCGTGCGCGAGGCGCCCTTCGAACTCACCTTCAAGTGCCAGAGCGGCATGACCAACGGCACCGGGGCCGGCGCCACGGCGCTGGGCATCCGCGTGTCCAGCGGGGCCCTGGCGGCCAGCCCGGCGCTGGGCCTGGTCAACGCCAGTGGCGGACTGTCCTACCTGCTCTCCGACCGTTACGGGGAGCCGGGCATTGCCCGTGGGGTCGGCATCCGCATCTACCGCGACGGCACGCCGATGACGCTCCTGGCCAACGAGAACTCCGCCGGCGGCAGCAACGCCGAGGCCACCGGCTGGTACCCCGCCATCGGTGGCGCGACCCAGGCCAACGGCGGTAGCGGCGGCATCGACCTGTACCGCGAAACCTTCCGCGCGCGCCTGGAGAAACTCGCGCTCGGCAGCCAGCCCGGCGTCACGGCGGGGCGAGTCGAGGCCACGGCGCAGGTGGTTATCCGTGTCCAGTAGGCGCGCGCTCGCGCTGCTGGCCATGCTTTGCCTCGCGCCGACGAGCGAGGCCGGAGTGACCGCGGAGCGCACCCGCCTGGTGTTCGTGGAGGGCCAGCGCGAGGCCTCGTTGCTGCTGGTCAACCAGAATCCCTACCCGGTGCTGGTGCAGGCGTGGGTCGATGACGGCGCCCTCGACGGCGAACCGGATACCGCGCTGGCTCCGTTCCTGCCGCTGCCGCCCGTATTCCGCCTGGAGCCGGGACGCCAGCGCAGCCTGCGCCTGCTGGCTACCGGCCAGGCCCAGGCACGGGATCGCGAATCGCTGTACTGGCTGAACATCTACGAGATCCCCCCGCAAGCCACCGCCGAGTCCGCTGGCCGGCCCCGGCTCACGGTCACCCTGCGAACCCAGATGAAGGTGCTGTACCGCCCGCACGGCCTGCATCCGCACGCCGAGGACGCGGCCGCCGAACTGGGCTTCGCGCTGCGCGACGAGACCCTGCGGGTGGACAACCCGACGCCGTACTTCGTGTCCCTGGCGGGGCTGGCGCTGGAGATAGGGGAGACGCGCCTGGATCTGCCCGGAACGCTGCTGGCTCCGCGCTCGCAACGACGCCTCGGCCTGCCGCGGCGGGTGGACGGCGGGACGCGCGGCGAGGTGGCGTTCGACTGGATCGACGACAACGGCGTCAGCCGCCAGGAAAGGAAAGCTCTACAGTGAACAGTTCCCCACAGGCTCGCCAGCACGAGCACCCGCCGGCCGTTGCCGCCTCCCTGGCCGGCGACCTGCGCCTGGCCCGGCGTTTCCAGGCCGCCCTGGCGCGCGGTCGGGTGCGCCTGGACTGGCAGGCCGTACGGCATGCCGGGCATCCGGAATGGGAGCCGCTCTACCGGGAAACCCTGCTCAGGGTCACGGCCGCCAGCGGCGAGCCGCCGTTGCCGACCCAGGAACTGATCCTGGCGCTGGAGCGGCTCGGCCTGATACGCCTGCTCGATCGCTGCGTGCTGGGTACGGTCCTCGACCGGCTGAACGCCGAGCCTACCTTGCGCCTGGCCTGCAACCTGTCGCGCCAGAGCGCGGCGATGGATGCCTGGTGGGAAGCCGTCTGCCGATGGCTGGCCGCCCGTCCGCAGGTGGCACGGCGGCTGACGCTGGAGCTGACCGAGACCGCCGTGGGCGAGAGAGTCGCGACCCGGGAGTTCATCCGACGCCTGCGCGAACATGGCGTGCGCATCGCGATAGATGACTTCGGCGCGGCGCACAACAACCTGGACTTCGTCCTCGATGCCCGTCCCGACGTGATCAAGATCGATTGCCGGTATACCCGCGAAGCACGTCGCTCGGCGAAGGGCGCCGAAGTGCTGCGCCACCTGCTGGCCCTGTGCCGCGAACTGGCGCCCTGCGTGGTCCTGGAAGGTCTCGAGGAGGACGATGCGTTCGCCCGGCTGCCGACCGGGGACGTCTATCTCCAGGGCAACGCGATCGCGCCGCCGATGCGGGTCGAACCGCCGCTGTCCGTACGCCGGCCGAAGAGCCGGGCGCGGATCGAGGCGCTGGCGAGCCGCCAGGGGTGACCGGGGAGGGCGCCCGGCCTGGCACGGTCGGCGAAAAATCTGAACGGTCGGCCAGCGGCGCCGTCACAGCAGCGACGATGCCGAGGTGCGTTGTGCCGAAGTCCCGGCATTTTTTCCCTGTCACGCCAACGGAGTCGACCATGAACAGAGCAATCAGCCTTCCCCTCAAGGGAGCCGCCTGGCTCCTGCTGGTCCTGGCCCTGCCTTTCGCCAACGCCCAGGACATGAACAAGACCGCGCCACAGACCTTCGTCAGCGAGGCCTCGGCGGCCGGCGTGGCGGAAATCGAAGCCGGCAAGATGGCGCTGGAAAAGAGCACCGCCGCCGATGTGAAGGTATTCGCCAAGCAGATGATCGACGACCACGGCAAGGTCAACGCCGAACTGCGCAGCCTGGCCGAGCGCAAGAAACTGGAGGTCGAAGACGACGCCAGCCTGACCGACAAGGCCAAGGCGACCCTGCTCGACCTGCGCGACGCCTCCTTCGACCCGGCCTACGCCAATAACCAGGTGGCGGCTCACGAAAAAGCCGTGGAACTGTTCACCCAGGCCGCGGACAACCTGACCGACCCGGAACTGCAGGCATTCGCCAAGACCCATCTGCCGGCCCTGAAGCATCACCTGGAGATGGCCCGCGCGCTGGCCAAGGCGCACCCATCCAAGTAACGCCCCCGCGGGCGGAGCCTGGCCAGGCATGAGTTTCAGCCTGTGGTTGCTGGTACTGGGCTGCATCCTGCTGACGCTCGGCCTGGCCTCGGCCTACCTGCGCCTGCTGCCGGTCAGCACCTCGTTCATCTACCTGCTGTTCGGCCTGGCCATCGGCCCGGCCGGGCTGCACGCCTGGCGCAGCGGCCTGGCGGACATCAGCGGCTGGTTCGAACACCTCAGCGAGGCGGCGTTGCTGATCTCGCTGTTCATCGGCGGCCTCAAGCTGCGCCTGCCGTTGCGCTCGCCGGCCTGGACCGCTGCCTGGCTGCTGGCCGGACCAGTCCTGCTCGGCTGTATCCTCGGCCTTACCCTGGGCGCGCATTTCCTGTTCGGCCTGGACTGGGGGCTGGCCTTGCTGGTCGCGGCGATCCTCGCGCCCACCGACCCGGTGCTGGCCAGCGACATCCAGGTCAACCACGCCGGCGACGACGATCGCCTGCGCTACGCCGTATCCGGCGAGGCGGGACTCAACGACGGCATCGCCTTTCCCTTCGTCATCGCCGCCCTGCTGCTGATCGGTCAGGGCGGCGGCCTGCCTGGCGAGTTCGACCGCAGCGGCCTGGACTGGCTGCTGCGCGACGTCCTCTGGGCCATCCCCGCCGGATTGCTGGTGGGCTATTGCCTGGGCCATGGCCTCGGCCGCCTGGCCATCCACCTGCGGGCGCGGCACACCGACACCTCGGTGTCGGCCAACGACTTCCTCGCCCTGGCGCTGATCGCGCTGTCCTATGTCGGCGCCGACGCGCTGGGCGGCTGGGGCTTCCTCGCCAGCTTCGCCGCCGGGATCGGCCTGCGCCACGCCGAGGTGGCGACGCTGGGACACGCCTCGGCACCGGCCGAGGCGCAGGCGGCCGCCGCCGACGTGCGCGAGGCCGGGCAGGCCAGCGGCGCCATCGAGTATGGCGCCGACCGCAGCGAACACCCGAAGGTGGCAGCCGGCGCGGTGATGCTCGACGTGCTCTCCTTCGGCAACCTGCTGGAGCGCTCGCTGGAAGTGCTGCTGGTGACCCTGCTCGGCGCCATGCTCTACCAGCACTGGGACTGGCGCGCGCTGCCGCTGGCGCTGCTGCTGTTCTGCGTGTGCCGGCCGGCGATGGTCTGGCTGCTGGTCGGCCGGCGGCTGATGCACCCGGCGCAGCGGCGCCTGCTCGGCTGGTTCGGCATCCGCGGCATCGGCAGCCTGTACTACCTCAGCTACGCGCTGAACCAGGGGCTGCCTACGGCGCTCGCGCATACCGCCAGCGACCTGGTGCTGAGCCTCGTCGCCCTGAGCATCTGCGTGCACGGCCTGAGCATCCAGCCGCTGCTGATGCGCCACGCGCGCAGCGTCAGTCGCCGCGATCGGGAATGATCGAGATCTTGCCGTTCTTCTCGAGGATGGCGAAGCGGATCTGCTCCATGCGTTCCAGGCCCTGGGTCTCGCGGGCGGCCAGGAGAATGTCTTCCTCGCGCAGGCGGGCCTCGGCCAGGCGTGCGTGCAATGGCCTGCCGTACTCGACGATGAGCGTCGGCGAGCCCTCGATCAGGGTGTCGAGCTTCGGATGGCGCAGCTTGAGCAGGGACAGACCGACGTCGATGACGATCAGGGTGATGATCACCAGTACCGCGTTGACCAGCGAGAAGTCGTCGCCCAGCAGCGCCTGCTGGGTGGCTTCGCCGATGATCATCAGCAGCAGCAGGTCGAAGGTGGTGATGTCGGTCAGTGAACGCCGCCCGGCGATGCGGAAGAGTACCAGCAGGACCAGGTAGAGCGCGGCGGCTCGCAGTACGGAATCCATCGTGCGCCTCCTCGGAACGGATGACTCAGGGGTAGATGAACTGGTCGAAGGCCAGGCTTTCGCCGGCGAACTCCAGTCGACTGGCGACTTCGCCGAGCTGGTTCGGCAACAACGTCAGGAACAGGCTCAGGCGACCGTCTTCGTCGAGCCTTCCCTCCAGCTCCAGGCCACCCCGCCAGCTGTGACTGCGCAGCGGTTGCGGTTGCAGGCTCTGGATGCTGTGCGCCTGTAGCAGTCCGCCGCCCAGACGCACGCCAACCTCGGTGCCCGGCGCGCCGCGCAGATCGATGCGCAGGCGGCTGGCGGCGCCGCTGCGTTCGAAACGCTCGTAGGCCAGGGTCAGCCTGCCGCTGTCGCTGACCAGCGTCCGCGAACTCAGAGGCCCGCCGGCGAACACCCCGGTCAGCGCCAGGAGGATCACCCCGAGCAGGACCCACAGGCCCGCGCGTTCGAAACGCCAGGCGCGGCGCTGGCTTTCCAGGCGCTCCGGGATCGGATACTCGCGCTGGTCGAACGCATCGTCTGCGGCGTCTTCTGGGGCAGGGCGCATGGCTGGCTCCTTCGCTCGCGGTCTCTCAGGCTGGACCCCGGTCGACGCGGTTGGTGCCGGCGGGCTTACCAGCGGTCGGCGCGGATCGGGCAATCTGCACGATGAACAGGCGCCTTCCGGGCACTCTGCTGATCGCACTTTGCGATCAGCCCGCGCCCAATCGCCGTGGTCACGCTGCTCCGGCGCAAGCGGGGCGGACGGCGCGAACCTTGCAGCGAAGCCTTCCTGACAATCCGACAGGGAGAACCATGGTGAACGGAGAAAACAAGATCGTCCTGGTCCTCGAAGAACACGCCGAGCAGCTCTGGCGGATCGAGGAATTCCTCCTCGATCGAGGCTACGCGGTGCTCAGCGCGGCGAGTCGCGACGAAGCCCTCGACCACCTGGCCTCGGACGCGGTGATCGACTTGTTCCTGCTCAGCGAGCAGCTCGAAGGTCCTCTGAGCGGCAGCATGCTCATCGAAACCAGCCTGCCGGTGCGCCCGCGGATGCGGGTGATCCTGCTCAGCGACAGCGCTCGCGTCGGCATCGACCCGGCGGCACCCTATCCGGTGCTGCTCAAACCGGTGACCCTGGAAGAACTGGGGAAAGCCATCGACCTGGTCCTGCACAGCGCGCCGGTCTGCCCCGGCGTCTGACCACCGAGGAGCCCGCCATGCCCAGCAGCAAGCCGCTCGCCGAGTACGCCCGCAAGCGCGATTTCCGCCAGACCCCGGAGCCCAGCGGCCGCAAGCCTCGCAAGGACAGCACCGGTCTGCTCCGCTATTGCGTCCAGAAGCACGACGCCAGCCGCCTGCACTACGACTTCCGCCTGGAGCTGGATGGCACCTTGAAGAGCTGGGCGGTGCCCAAGGGGCCGTGCCTCGACCCGGCGGTGAAGCGGCTCGCGGTGCAGGTTGAGGACCATCCGCTGGACTATGCCGATTTCGAAGGCAGCATCCCCCAGGGGCACTACGGCGCCGGCGATGTCATCGTCTGGGACCGAGGCGCCTGGACGCCTCTGGACGATCCGCGCGAGGGCCTGGAAAAGGGCCATCTCAGCTTCGCTCTGGATGGCGAGAAACTCTCCGGGCGTTGGCACCTGATCCGCACCAACCTGCGCGGCAAGCAGCCCCAGTGGTTCCTGGTCAAGGCCAAGGACGGCGAGGCGCGCAGCCTGGATCGCTTCGACGTGCTGAAGGAGCGTCCCGACAGCGTGCTCAGCGAGCGTACGCTGCTGCCCCGCCATGGCGAAGCCGCCACGCCCGCGGCCAGGCCGGCGCGACGCGGCAAGAGCGGGGGGAAGACGCCGATGCCCGAATGGATCGCCCCCGAGCTGGCCAGCCTGGTCGAGCAGCCTCCGCGAGGGGAGTGGGCCTACGAACTCAAGCTGGACGGCTATCGGCTGATGAGCCGCATCGAAGACGGCCACGTGCGCCTGCTGACCCGCAACGGCCATGACTGGACCGAACGCCTGCCGCACCTGGAGAAGGCATTGGCCGGGCTCGGTCTGCAGCGCAGTTGGCTGGACGGCGAACTGGTGGTCCTCGACGAGGAGGGTCGACCGGACTTCCAGGCCCTGCAGAACGCCTTCGAGGAAGGTCGCGGCGAGAACATCCTGTACGTCCTCTTCGACCTGCCGTACCACGAAGGCGAGGATCTGCGCGATGTCGCCCTGGAGGAGCGCCGCGCGCGCCTGGAGGCGCTGCTGGAAGGGCGCGACGAAGACCCGCTGCGGTTCTCCGCGACGCTCGCGGAAGACCCCCGCGACCTGCTGGCCAGCGCCTGCAAGCTCGGTCTCGAAGGCGTGATCGGCAAGCGTCTGGGCAGCGCCTACCGTTCGCGCCGCAGCAACGACTGGATCAAGCTGAAGTGCCAGTTGCGCCAGGAGTTCGTGATCGTCGGCTATACCGAGCCGAAGGGCTCTCGCCGGCATATCGGCGCCTTGCTGCTCGGCCTCTACAGCCC
>NZ_SCND01000286.1:0-8042 GCF_005503585.1 Pseudomonas sp. 2VD | reverse complement strand
GGTCGACCCGGCCAACGCCGGGCGCTACCGGGCCAACCTGAAGGCCTTCGAGGAGCGCCTCGGCGGGCTCGACGGGAAACTCCGCGAACGCCTGGGCAAGCTTGCCGGCAAGCCTTTCTTCGTCTTCCACGAAGCCTTCGACTATTTCGAGGAAGCCTACGGGTTGCGCCATACCGGCGTGTTCGCGGTATCCGCGGAGGTCCAGCCGGGAGCACGCCATGTCGCCGCCATGCGCGCCCAGCTGAAGGCCGCCGGTCCGGCCTGCATCTTCAGCGAGCCGCCGCTTCGACCGCGGCTGGCCGACACCCTCAGCGAAGGCCTGCCGGTGCGCCTGGCCGAACTGGACGACCTGGGCGTGAACGTGAGCGTGGACGCCAACGGCTATGAGAATCTTCTGAACAACCTGGCAGGCGAATTTGCCGGCTGTCTGGAAAAGCTCTGAAAACCCGTGACTGATGGCCGCGCCCTCTTGCGCGCGGCGTCCCGATGACTAAGGTTGTCTGTTGCTACCTGACACAAGATATTGATTCCCGTCAGGTACGGATAACTAGATGTTGCGTACGGTGGCCGGCTTCGGACGCCCCAACAACCATCGGGAGGTTAATCAGCGGATGGCCAAGACAGACGCACGCAGTCCCCGCACCGAACGCGGGACCATCGCCCTGCAGGACGCGTCGCAGGATATCTGGGACAAGAAGTACCGGCTCAAGAGCAAGGACGGTACGCCGGTGGATGCCAGCGTCGACGGTACCTGGCAACGCGTCGCCCGCGCCCTTGCCGATGTCGAGGACAAGGCCTCCCGCGAACACTGGTACGGGCGCTTCCTCTGGGCCCTGCGCAACGGCGCCATCCCGGCCGGCCGGATCATCTCCAACGCCGGCGCCCTGGGGCACAAGCCGGCCACCTCGACCATCAACTGCACGGTGTCCGGGACCATCCAGGACTCCATGGACCACATCCTCGAGAAAGTCCACGAGGCCGGGCTGACGCTCAAGGCCGGCTGCGGCATCGGCTATGAGTTCAGCACCCTGCGCCCGCGCGGCGCCTACGTTTCCGGTGCCGGAGCCTACACCAGCGGGCCGCTGTCGTTCATGGACATCTACGACAAGATGTGCTTCACCGTCAGCTCCGCCGGCGGCCGCCGCGGCGCGCAGATGGGCACCTTCGATGTCAGCCACCCGGACGTCCGCGAATTCATCCGCGCCAAGCGCGAGGACGGGCGCTTGCGCCAGTTCAACCTGAGCCTGCTGATCACCGACCAGTTCATGCAGGCGGTGGAACAGGACGCCGACTGGCCGCTGGTATTCCCGGTGCACGTGAAGGAGCGCGACGAGATCGACCTCGACGACCCCAACGCGGTGGTCTGGCGCGAATGGCCGATCCAGGACGACTACGTCCAGCGCGCCGACGGGCTGGTCGCCTGCAAGGTCTACGGCCAGGTCCGCGCCCGTCACCTGTGGGACATGATCATGGTCTCCACCTACGACTATGCGGAGCCGGGCTTCATCCTCATCGACCGGGTCAACGAACTGAACAACAACTGGTGGTGCGAGGCGATCCGCGCCACCAACCCCTGCGGCGAGCAACCGCTGCCGCCGTATGGCTCGTGCCTGCTCGGCTCGGTGAATCTCACCTGCTTCGTCGAGCAGCCATTTGGCGACGAGGCGCGCTTCGACTGGGACCGTTTCCGCGAAGTGGTGCGGGTGTTTACCCGGATGCTCGACAACGTGGTGGAAATCAACGGCCTGCCGCTGGAACAGCAACGCCAGGAAATCCTTGGCAAGCGCCGGCATGGCATGGGCTTCCTCGGCCTGGGCTCGACCCTGACCCTGCTCAAGCTGCGCTACGGCAGTCCCGAGGCCTGCGTATTCACCGAGGAAGTGGCGCGGGAAATGGCCCTGGTGGGCTGGGAAGTGGCCCTGGAGCTGGCCAGGGAGAAGGGCCCGGCGCCGATCCTGGCGCAGGACTACGAAGTCACCGCGGAAATGCTTCGCAAGCGTCCGGAAATGGCCGCCGATGGCTATAAGGCCGGCGACCGCATCCGCGGCAGCGTGCTTCACGCCAAGTATTCCCGCTACATGCAGCGGGTCGCCGAACATGCTCCGGAACTGATCGAGGCGTTGGCTGAAACCGGCGCGCGCTTCACCCACCACAGCTCCATCGCGCCGACCGGTACCATCAGCCTGAGCCTGGCGAACAACGCCTCCAACGGCATCGAGCCGAGCTTCGCCCACCATTATTCGCGCAACCTGATCCGCGAAGGCCGCAAGACCAAGGAAAAGGTCGAGGTCTACAGCTACGAGCTGCTGGCCTACCGGACCCTGGTCAACGCCCAGGCCCTGCCGGACAGCGACGACCCGGCGCGACGCCTGCCGGACTACTTCATCACCGCCGACAGCGTCACCCCGGCGCAGCACGTGGACATCCAGGCGGCGGCGCAGAAGTGGGTCGATTCGTCGATCTCGAAGACCGCCAACGTGCCCACCGACTACCCGTTCGAGGACTTCAAGGACATCTACCGCTACGCCTGGCACCAGGGACTCAAGGGCTGCACCACCTTCCGCTTCAATCCCGAGGCGTTCCAGGGCGTGCTGGTCAAGGAGTCCGACCTGGAGAAGACCCGCTACCGCTTCGAACTGGAGGACGGCAGCGTGGTGGAGTTCAAGGGCAACGAGCAGGTCGAGTACGACGGTGAGATCCATACCGCCGCCAACCTCTTCGACGCCTTGAAAGAAGGCTATTACGGCAAGTACTGAGGCCGGGGGAATCGATATGTCAGCAGTCAAGATCACGCAGAAGATCAAGGGCTTCAAGGTCGTCAACGAAGCCGAGGAGCAGGCCCTTGCCGCCGCCGCGGAAGCCGCGTCGGTGGTGCAGATGGAC
This sequence comes from Pseudomonas sp. 2VD, assembly GCF_005503585.1. Classification (NCBI taxonomy): domain Bacteria; kingdom Pseudomonadati; phylum Pseudomonadota; class Gammaproteobacteria; order Pseudomonadales; family Pseudomonadaceae; genus Pseudomonas; species Pseudomonas sp. 2VD. The sequence goes on along the minus strand of NZ_SCND01000286.1, from coordinate 5,159 downwards.
GAGACCCTGGAGCGCCCGGACACCCTGATCGGCGCCACCTACAAGATCAAGTCGCCGCTGTTCGAGCACGCGCTCTACGTGACCATCAACGACATGGTCCTCAACGCGGGCACGGCGCACGAGCAGCGGCGTCCCTTCGAGATCTTCATCAACTCGAAGAACATGGATCATTTCCAGTGGATCGTCGCACTTACCCGCATCATGTCCGCGGTTTTCCGCAAGGGCGGCGACTGCACCTTCCTTGTCGAGGAACTCAAGGCGGTATTCGACCCGCGCGGGGGCTACCTGAAGAAAGGCGGCATCTACATGCCTTCCATCGTCGCCGAGATCGGCGGCGTGCTGGAGCGCCACCTGACGGCCATCGGCCTGTTGCGTGGCCCTGAACTGGACGAGGAACAGCGTCTTTTCCTCGCGGAAAAACGCGCCGCCTACGAGGCCGCCCAGGGCACCAGCAAGGTCGAGCCGGGCGAAGGCTTCCCCGCCGGCGCGCAACTGTGCGGCAAGTGCAACAGCATGGCGGTGGTACAGATGGACGGCTGCGCCACCTGCCTCAACTGCGGACACTCGAAATGTGGGTGAGCACTTGAAAAACGCATGCGTTTTTCAATGCGAACGACCGGCCAGGATGGCCGGGCCGGGGGTGGGCTGAACGACGAAGCCTCGACAGGATGTCAGCTCGGCCTTACCCAAGACGCCGAACCGCATGCGTTTTTCAATGCGAACGACCGGCCAGGATGGCCGGGCCGGGGGTGGGCTGAACGACGAAGCCTCGACAGGATGTCAACTCGGCCTCACCCAAGACGCCAAACCGCATGGGTTTTGAAGGGCGAGCGGCCGCAGGACGGCCGTACTCCTGCGGTTCCTGCCTACAACGCAAACGGTAAATGAATCTCCACGTTCTGCCGTTGCGCCAGGCGCATCTCGAACTCCGCCGGATCATGGATCAGCACGTCCTGTCCGGCGAACGCCTCGGCGGCGATCAGTCGCGACAGCCAGAAGCGCACGCAGGCGACCCGCAGCATGCTCGGCCAGTGCTTGGCTTCCAGCGCGGTGAACGGCCGGCGGTTGGCGTAGGCGGCGAGCAGGGCGCGGGCGCGGGCCGGGTCCAGGCTGCCGTCGGCATTGGAGCACCAGTCGTTCAGGGTGATCGCCAGGTCGTAGAGCATCCAGCCGGAGCAGGCGTTGTAGAAGTCGATCAGACCGGCCAGGTGCGGGCCGTCGAACAGCACGTTGTCGCGGAACAGGTCGGCATGCAGGTTGGCGCGCGGCAGCGCAGGGCGCTCGGCATCCAGCGCGGCGATCTCCGCCAGGGCCGGGGCGAGCAGGGCGCGGGCCTGTTCCGGTAGTCGCGGGGCGAGGTTGGCACTTTGTTCCAGCATCCAGGGCAGGCCACGGTCGCTGGGGCGTTCGAGGATGCGCCCGCGGGTGGCGGCGTGAAGGTGGCCGAGCAGATCGCCCACTTCCTGGCAGTGGTGGGCGTTCGGCTGCCGCTCGTGGCGGCCGGCCAGGCGCGGTTGCAGCAGCGCCGGCTTGCCTTCGAGACGGCGCAGGGCCTCGCCGTCGCGGGTGCGCAGGGCGTAGGGCACCGGCAGGCCGTCCTCGTGGAGCACGTCGAGCAGTTCGATGAAGAACGGCAGGTCCTGCACCGGGCCGCGCTCGACCAGGGTCAGGACGAACTCGCCGTGTTCCAGGCTGACGAAGAAGTTGCTGTTCTCGGAGCCTTCGGCGATGCCACGGAAATCCCGCAGGCGGCCCAGGTCGTAGGGGGCGAGGAAGGCTTCCAGGGTCGAGCGTTCGAGTGGGGTGAACACCGACATGTCAGCGCGGCCTCGCCAGGTTGGAAATGCACATCACCAGCTGAAGATCTCCCATTGTGGAATCAGCTTGTCCGGCTGGTCGGAGCGAATGAAGTTGCCATCGCTGCCGTCAGCGCGGACCAGGAAATAGGGTTTGCCATGCTTGGGAACCACCTTGATGGCGTAGAGGAAGCCATTCACGCGGTATTCCTGGATGGTCTTGTCGCCCTCCTGGCGGATGGTTACGTCGGGCTCGCCGGAAGGCGCGTCGTCGTCCGCCGCCATCGCGACGAGCGGGGCGAACGCCAGCAGTCCGGCGAGCATCAAGCGGTTCAGCGTACGCATGGTAACCTTGCTCCTTTATCGAATCGTCCAGGGTTCATTCTACACGCCCTGGTCTCCGGAAAAGGTTGATTCCCCTCATGAGCCAAGCGCCCCTCGTCCTGGTGGACGGTTCCTCGTACCTGTACCGCGCCTTCCATGCCCTGCCGCCGCTGACCACTTCGACCGGCAAGCCCACCGGTGCGGTGAAGGGCGTGCTGAACATGCTCCTGAGCCTGCGCAAGCAGTACCCGGACAGCCCGTTCGCGGTGGTCTTCGACGCCAAGGGCCCGACCTTCCGCGACGAGCTGTTCGCCGAGTACAAGGCCAACCGGCCGTCGATGCCCGACGACCTGCGGGTCCAGGTCGAGCCGCTGCATGCCAGCGTCCGCGCCCTCGGCCTGCCGTTGCTGTGCGTGGAGGGGGTCGAGGCCGACGACGTGATCGGCACCCTGGCGCGCAGCAGCGCCGCGGCCGGCCGCCCGGTAGTGATTTCCACCGGCGACAAGGACATGGCGCAACTGGTCGACGGGCACATTACGCTGGTCAACACCATGACCGGTAGCCGCCTCGACGTGGATGGCGTGAAAGAGAAATTCGGCGTCGGTCCTGAGCTGATCATCGATTTCCTCGCCCTGATGGGCGACAAGGTCGACAACATCCCCGGCGTTCCGGGTGTCGGCGAGAAAACCGCGCTGGGCCTGCTGACCGGTGTCGGTGGCGGCCTGGAGGTGCTCTACGCCAGCCTGGACAAGGTGCCCGAGCTACCGATCCGCGGCGCCAAGGGCTTGCCGGCGAAGCTCGAGGAAAATCGCGAGCAGGCGTTCCTGTCCTATCAACTGGCGACCATCAAGACCGACGTCGAACTGGACGTGGAGATCGACAAGCTGTATCCCGGCGAGCCGCAGCGCGAAGCGCTGATCGCCCTGTACCGCGAGCTGGAGTTCAAGAACTGGCTGGACGACCTCCTGCGCGAGGCCAAGGAGGCCGGCGAGAACGGCGAGGCGGAAACGCCTATCCAGGCCGAGGTCGACTACGACGTGGTGCTCGACCAGGCCGGATTCGACGCCTGGCTGAAGAAGCTGGAGGAGGCCGAGTTGATCGCCTTCGATACCGAGACCACCAGCATCGACGCCCAGCAGGCGCAGGTGGTGGGGGTGTCCTTCGCCGTGAAGGAGGGCGAGGCCGCCTACGTGCCGCTGGCCCACAGCTACATGGGCGTTCCCGAGCAACTGGACCGTGACGCGGTGCTGCGTGCGTTGAAACCACTGCTGGAGGATCCGAAGAAGCTCAAGGTCGGCCAGCATGCCAAGTACGACATCAATGTCCTGGCCAATGCCAGCACCCCCATCGCGCTGCGGGGCGTAGCCTACGACACCATGCTCGAGTCCTATGTGCTGGACTCCACCGCCACTCGCCACGACATGGACAGCCTGGCCCTGAAGTACCTCGGCCACAGCACCATCCGTTTCGAGGACATCGCCGGCAAGGGCGCCAAGCAACTGACCTTCGACCAGATCGCCATCGAACAGGCCGGGCCCTATGCGGCGGAGGACGCCGACGTGACCCTGCGCCTGCACCAGGCCCTGTGGCAGAAGCTGGAGGCGATCCCGTCCCTGGCCAGGGTCCTGACCGACATCGAGATGCCGCTGGTACCGGTGCTGGCGCGGATCGAGCGCAACGGCGCGCTGGTCGACGCCAACCTGCTGGGCATCCAGAGCCGCGAACTGGGCGAGAAGATGGTCGCCCTGGAGCGCCAGGCATACGACCTGGCAGGGCAGGAATTCAACCTCGGCTCGCCCAAGCAGCTCGGCGCGATCCTCTACGACAAGCTCGGCCTGCCGGTGCTGAGCAAGACCGCGACCGGCCAGCCGTCCACCGCCGAGGCAGTGCTCGCCGAACTGGCCGAGCAGGACTTCGAGCTGCCCAAGGTGATCATGCAGTACCGCTCCATGAGCAAGCTCAAGAGCACCTACACCGACCGCCTGCCCGAGCAGATCAACCCGCGTACCGGACGCATCCATACCTCATACCACCAGGCGGTGGCGGCTACCGGGCGGCTGTCGTCGAGCGACCCGAACCTGCAGAACATCCCGATCCGTACCGCGGAGGGCCGGCGCATCCGCCAGGCGTTCGTCGCGCCGCAGGGCTACAAGCTATTGGCCGCGGACTACTCGCAGATCGAGCTGCGGATCATGGCCCACCTGGCCAAGGACGACGGCCTGCTGGATGCCTTCCGCCACGACCTGGACGTACACCGCGCCACCGCGGCGGAAGTCTTCGGCATGCCGCTGGAAGACGTCAGCGGCGACCAGCGACGCAGCGCCAAGGCGATCAACTTCGGATTGATCTACGGCATGAGTGCCTTCGGCCTGGCCAAGCAGATCGGCGTCGAGCGCAAGGAGGCCCAGGCCTACATCGACCGTTACTTCGCCCGCTACCCCGGCGTCCTGGCGTACATGGAACGGACCCGCGCCCAGGCCGCGGAGCAGGGCTTCGTCGAAACCCTGTTCGGCCGTCGCCTGTACCTGCCGGAGATCCATTCGAAGAACGGCGCCATGCGCAAGGCCGCCGAGCGCACCGCGATCAACGCGCCGATGCAGGGCACCGCGGCGGACATCATGAAGCGCGCCATGGTCGCTGTGGATAACTGGCTACTGGAAAGCGGCCTCGATGCCCGGGTGATCCTCCAGGTGCACGACGAACTGGTGCTGGAAGTGCGCGAGGACCTGGTCGAGCAGGTGCGCGAGGGAATCCGCCCGCTGATGAGCGGAGCGGCGACCCTGGACGTACCGCTGGTGGTCGAGGCGGGTGTCGGTTCGAACTGGGACGAAGCCCACTGATGAACGGTTGCGAGGCCCGTGTGGCGGGCCTTGCGAGCAGGTCCGGAGTGCCCGGTGAGGGTGCCGTGGAAAAGTTTTTCGCGGCGCGCTGAACTTTCCCGTTTTGCCGACAGTCAGAACACACGAATGGCTTCTTGAGCCCTTCGATGCTCCTTTGCAGTGTTTAGTGTTGGCAGATTCCTGGACCCCGCCCTCGCGG
>NZ_SCND01000285.1:0-8157 GCF_005503585.1 Pseudomonas sp. 2VD | reverse complement strand
GCGCGACCTGGCACGCGCCGTGGAAGTCCGTACCAACGAGCTGAGCGAGGCCAATCGCCAGTTGCAGATGCGCGAAGCGCAACTGCAGTACGCCGCCCATCACGACCCGCTGACCGGGCTTGGCAACCGCAGGCACCTGATGGAGTTCGCCGAAAGTGCCCTGGACGACGCGCGCCGCCACGGCAACAGCATGGCGCTGCTGCTGATCGATCTGGATCACTTCAAACCGATCAACGACACCCATGGCCACGATGCCGGCGACTTCGTCCTGCAGAACGTGGCCCAGCGGCTGCGCCATTGCGTGCGCACCGAGGATTGCGTGGCACGCCTCGGCGGCGACGAATTCGCCGTGCTGGTCGGCGGGTCGAATGCCGAGCAGCATGCCCGCGACATCGCCGAACGCCTGCTGCGAGAACTGGCGAAACCGGTGGAGTTCGCCAAGCAGTGGCTGGTGATCACACCGAGCATCGGCGTCGCCCTGTTTCCCGGCGACGCCCTGCAGTTCGGCAAACTCTACAAGGCCGCCGACCAGGCGCTGTACCGGGTCAAGGGCGCCGGGCGCGCCGGCTATGCGATGGTCCAGGAGCTACAGTTGGAGCAAGCCATGGACAGCCTTCGAACTTACAAATGAAGCCTGGAGACAGCCCACATATCGAGCTATCCTACAATTCCTTTGAAAGATGATTTCCAGACCTGCGAGTAAAACGCTCAAAACGAGTAGAAATATAAAAATCGACTCGATATCACGAAAACACCTAGACCCCTACAATCATAAACCAACCTAAAAAACCATAAAAATGCGAAGAAGCCTCCTCCAATTTAAAAATTTTCGAAAAACCCTAAAAAAAAATATAAAGAACCGTCTCGCGCTTCTTTCTCTTGCGCTCCTATATGATACCTCGCTGGCCACTGCGAAGCCTCAGGAAAACTGCAACTTTCTCTGGGGAACGGCCTCAGCGGCCTATCAGGTAGAGGGCGGTTGGAATCTGGACGGGAAAGGACCTTCGAACTGGGACGACTTCACCCATAGAGGCATTACCAAGTATCTTATCGGAGAGAGCCACACTGGCGATGTTGCCACGAACCAGATATCCAGAGACGTCTATCTAAAAGACATAGATCTGATGCGCAAACTCGGAGTCAACTCGTACCGTTTCTCGATAAGCTGGGCACGAGTGCTGCCCGATGGCCAGACGATAAACCCCAAAGGGCTCGAGTACTACAAGATACTCATACAAGATTTGAAGGATGCCGGAATAACTCCAATTGTAACACTTTACCACTGGGATATGCCCTTAGCTCTTTACAAGAAAGGTGGATGGTACTCCTCTAAATCGCCCGACTGGTTCGCTGGCTACGCAAAGCTCATTTTCAGCAATTTTGGCGAAGAGGTACCTTACTTCATAACTTTCAATGAGCCGGAGGGCAATATCTTTACCCTGACGCCCTTGGTAGAGAACTTCCTCACCGAGACCCCCTCACCCTATGAGAAAGTACTATCCGTAGAGTCACGCGCAGCTCAGGCAGAGGCCATGCACAACCTCCTGCTGGCGAACTCGCTAGCGGTTACCTCATACAAGGAAGCAGGGTACAAGGGACGAATCGGTATTGCCCTGAATCTATCCCCCTGTGTCGATAATGAGAACCCGAACAGCGCAGCCAAGAGGAACTGTAACTCTGTGCACAATGCCTGGGTTCTGGACGCACTTTACAAAGGAAACTACCCGAAAGATATAAAAACTCTCTATCAGAAGTACGCACCCGCGTTCCAGCCCTCTCAGGATGATATGAAAAAGATCATGCAGGGAAGACCTGACTTCATCGGCGTAAACTTCTACTCTCCCACCCTGGTGAAAGACGATCCAAGCCAACCCTTCGGAATAGCAAATCGCCCAAATCCAGACCAGTATCCTTCCTATAACGGCCCCGTCTCTCCTTCTCATCTGGTCGAACTACTAATGCAGATAGACAAAGAATACGACCATCCTACTCTGATCATAACGGAGAACGGAGCCGGTTTCGGAGTGGACGATGAAAAACTCACTGAAAATAGGGTGCTAGATCCACTCAGGGCAAAGTATCTCTCTGACCACATTGATGCAGTGCTCTCAGCCAGGCATGCAGGAGTGAAAGTAGAAGGGTATCTATTCTGGAGTCTTCTGGACAACTTCGAGTGGCTGTTCGGCTACAGAAATCGCTTCGGAATGATTGGGGTCGACTTTGAAAGCCCACAACTAGCGAGGACACCAAAATCCAGCTATTACAAATACCAAGAGAAAATCAGGGATTATAAAGAGCGTAACAAGTGCCTGCCCCAGCAAAGCCGGCACTCAGGTTAACGACTTCAAAAAAAGACCTGGCGCTATAGGCGGCCAGGTCCGTACTGGTAGGCACGCGGAACCCGCGCACCAACCTTGCTCAGAAGCTCGTAGCCGAGGGTGCCGCAGGCACGGGCGACCTCGTCCACCGACAACCCGGCGCCCCACAACTCCACCGGGTCGCCAACGCGAGCCTCCGGCAGGTCGGAGAGGTCGACCGCCAGCATGTCCATCGAGACCCGCCCGGCCAGGGTCGCGCGGCGTCCCCCGACCAGTACCGGAGTCCCGGCTGGCGCGGTACGCGGATAGCCGTCGGCGTAGCCGCAACTGACCGTGCCGATCCGCGCCGGCCGCTCGGCGATCCAGGTGGCGCCGTAGCCGACGCTCTCGCCCACGGCCACCTCGCGCAGTGAAATCAACTGCGCGCCCAGGCTCATGGCCGGCTTCAGGCCCAGTTCGGCAGCACTGAGGTCGGCCAGCGGGGTCGACCCGTAGAGCATGATTCCCGGCCGCAGCCAGTCCATGTGGGCGGCCGGGATAGTCAGCACCGCCGCCGAATTGGCCAGGCTGCGCTGGTCGAAGTCCAGGTCGAGCAGGCCGAGGAAACTCTCCAGCTGCTGTTCGGTGAGCGGATGGTTGCGTTCGTCGGCGCAGGCGAAATGGCTGATCAGGTTCAGCTCGCGCACACCGGGATGGCTGCGCAGGCGCGCATGCCAGGCGCGCAGCGCGACGGGATCGAAGCCCAGGCGGTGCATGCCGGAGTCGAGCTTGAGCCAGACGTTGAGTGGAATATCCAGGCCGGCGGCGAGGAACGCCTCGCCCTGTTCCGCGCCCTGGATCACCAGGTCCAGGCGCAATTGCCCGGCGAGGGCGTATTCGCTCGCCTCGAAGCAGCCTTCCAGCAACAGGATGCGCGCGCTGGCGTGCAAGGCGCGGACTTCCGCGGCCTCCTCCAGGCAGGCCACGGCGAAGCCATCGGCATCGTCGTGCAACGCGGTAACCACTTCGCGCGCACCGTGGCCATAGGCGTTCGCCTTGACCACCGCGAACGCCTGGCGCTGCGGCGCGCAGCGCTTGGCCAGGGCATAGTTGTGGCGAATGGCGGAAAGGTCGACGGTGGCAACGAGGGGACGCATGGCATCGGGTCCTGCAACTGAAACGGGTGCCTATGGTAAGGCGCCCGCCGGGCAAGACCCAAGCCGGGTCATTCGTCCTCGAAGTTGTACATGCCGGCGGCAAGGTTCTCGAAGCGCGTGTATTTGCCGATGAAGGCCAGGCGCACCGTGCCGATCGGACCGTTACGCTGCTTGCCGATGATGATTTCGGCGACGCCCTTGAACTCGGTCTCCGGGTGGTACACCTCGTCGCGGTAGACGAACATGATCACGTCGGCGTCCTGCTCGATCGCCCCGGATTCGCGCAAGTCGGAGTTCACCGGGCGCTTGTTGGGTCGCTGCTCCAGGGAGCGGTTGAGCTGCGACAGGGCGATCACCGGGCAGTTGAATTCCTTCGCCAGGGCCTTCAGCGAGCGGGAGATCTCGGAAATCTCGTTGGTCCGGTTGTCGCCGCTGGAGCCGGGTATCTGCATCAGCTGCAGGTAGTCGATCATGATCAGCGCCAGGTCGCCGTGCTCGCGCACCAAGCGACGGGTCCGCGCACGCATTTCCGAGGGGCTGATGCCGGCGGTGTCGTCGATGAACAGCTTCTTGTCGTTGAGCAGGTTGATCGCCGAGGTCAGGCGCGGCCAATCCTCGTCGTCGAGCTTGCCGGAACGGACCTTGGTCTGATCGATGCGACCGAGCGACGAGAGCATACGCATCACGATCGAGTCGGAGGGCATCTCCAGGGAGTACACCAACACGGCCTTGTCGGTGCGCATCACCGCATTCTCGACCAGGTTCATGGCGAAGGTGGTCTTACCCATCGACGGACGCCCGGCGACGATGATCAGGTCGGCCGGCTGCAGGCCGCTGGTCTTCTCGTCGAGGTCGGTGAAACCGGTGGACACCCCGGTCAGCGCCTCGCTGGTGTTGAACAGGTAGTCGATGCGGTCGATGGTCTTGACCAGGATATCGCTGATCCCCACCGGCCCGCCGGTCTTCGGTCGCGCTTCGGCGATCTCGAAGATCTTCCGCTCGGCCTCGTCGAGGATCTCGTTGGCGCCGCGCCCTTCCGGGTGGAAGGCGCTGTCGGCGATCTCGTTGCTGATGCCGATCAGTTGGCGCAGGGTGGCGCGCTCGCGGATGATCTGCGCGTAGGCCTTGATGTTGGCGACCGACGGAATGTTCTTCGCCAGTTCGCCGAGATAGGCCAGGCCGCCGACCTGGGCCAGTTGTCCTTCCTTCTCCAACTGCTCGGAGAGGGTCACCACGTCGATCGGCTGGTTGGCCTCGGCCAGCTTGTAGATGGCGCGGAAGATCAGGCGATGGTCATGGCGGTAGAAATCGCCGTCGGACACCGAGTCCGACACCCGCTCCCAGGCGTTGTTGTCCAGCATCAGGCCACCCAGCACGGCCTGCTCGGCCTCGATCGAGTGCGGCGGCACCTTCAGGGCTGTGGTTTCCAGGTCGTATTGCTCGGGGCTGGTGATCTCGTTCATAGACTCGACGCAAGAAAAAGGAACAGCGGAAAAAACAACGGGCACGGTGCCGTTGCCGGTACCGTGCCCGATGTTAGCGGACTGCCGCGGACACGCATATGCCCGCCCAGCCCTACCGATCGGATCGCTTACTCAGCGACGATGATCAGCTTCAGAGTGGTTTCCACGTCGGTGTGCAGGTGCACGGCGACGTCGAACTCACCGGTGTTGCGCAGCGCGCCGTTGGGCAGGCGAACTTCGGCTTTTTCCAGCGGGTAACCGGCAGCGGAAACGGCTTCGGCGATGTCGCGGGTGCCGATCGAACCGAACAGCTTGCCTTCGTCGCCAGCGTGGGCGCCGGGGGTTACCACCAGCTCGGAGAGCTGGGCAGCACGGGCTTCGGCAGCGGCCTTCTTCTCGGCGGCAGCCTTTTCCAGCTCGGCGCGGCGGGCTTCGAACGCAGCGACGTTCTCGGCGGTGGCGACGGTGGCCTTGCCCTGCGGCAGCAGGAAGTTACGGGCGTAACCGCCCTTGATGTTCACCTTGTCGCCCAGGTTGCCCAGGTTGGCGACTTTTTCCAGCAGGATGACTTCCATTTGAGTCTTACCTCTTAACTTTTAACCTTCACCGTTCGTGGAACCCTGGCGCCGGGCCAGGCGTCCACGAAAATCAAACAGACTGTCGACAACCGCCAAAAGACAGATCAGGTTCCCCAGCAGCAATACAGCCAGGTACAGGCCCACCAGCCAACCACCCGCGAGGCGCTTCAGGGCGATCAGGCCATGCCCGAGCGCCACGCCGGCGATGATCAGCGGCACGCTGCACAACGGACCGAGCACCGCGGCCTGCACTTCCAGCGCCGGGACCACGACGGCCCCCAGCAGCAGGATCACGGCAACCGCCGGTGCCAGCCGCAAACTCCGGAATTCGCGACCGAAGCCGCCCGGGTTGTACAGCGAAGCCTGCCAGTACCGCGCGAGCATCAGGCAGAGCAGGCAGGTCACCTGCAGCGAGGAAGCCATGACCCCGGTCAGGGTCGGCACCAGCGCCACCTGCAACTTGTCCAGCTCTTCGCCCGACAGCTGGGACTCCCCACGAAGCTGGGTCAGGACCTTGGTGACTTCCGTCGCCAGGGCGCCGATCAGCTCGCTGGAGGTATGCCCCAGCACCAGCGCGAATACCACGCCAACTGCAACACTGCCCAGCAGCACATGGCTCCAGGACGTACTGGCGCGCAGGATCTGCGCCAGCGTCAGGGTACCGAGCAGGACCAGAAGGATGCTCGGATCGCCCAGGTACCACCAGAACATCGCCGGTAGCACCGCCCAGGCCAGGACGCCGAAGGCGTCGCCGAATCCGCGCCGCAGCAGCACCAGGCTACCGGCGGCGGCACTCAGCCAGAACAACAGTGGAACAACCGCGGAGCCTGCCACGGCGAGCGTGGCCTGCATGCGGCCGCGCATGGTGAACTCAGCCAGTGCGCGCATGCGATCTATCCCTTACCAGCGTTCGACTGCCCGATCTCAACGGCCGTGGCTGTCGGTGTAAGGAAGCAGGGCCAGGTAGCGGGCGCGCTTGATAGCGGTCGCCAGCTGACGCTGGTACTTGGCCTTGGTGCCGGTGATACGGCTCGGAACGATCTTGCCGGTTTCGGAAACGTAGGCCTTCAGGGTGTTGAGATCCTTGTAATCGATCTCTTTCACGCCTTCGGCGGTGAAGCGGCAGAACTTACGACGACGGAAGAAACGTGCCATGTGATTGGCTCCTCAATACTGGTCCGGAATTACTCGTCAGCGTTATCGCTATCGCTGTTGTCGTCGCCATCGGCGCCTTCAGCGTTATCGTTCGGACGCTCACGACGCTCGCGACGCTCGTTGCGGCTTTCTTCAGCCTTGAGCATCTCGGACTGCTCGGTGACAGCTTCGTCGCGACGCATGACCAGGTTACGGATCACGGCATCGTTGTAACGGAAGTTGTCTTCCAGCTCAGCCAGGGCCTTGGCGCTGCACTCGACGTTCATCAGAACGTAGTGGGCCTTGTGCACGTTGTTGATGGCGTAGGCCAGCTGACGACGGCCCCAGTCTTCCAGACGGTGGATCTTGCCGCCGTCTTCTTCGATGGCCTTGGTGTAACGCTCGACCATGCCACCGACTTGTTCGCTCTGGTCCGGGTGAACCAGGAACACGATTTCGTAATGACGCATAAATGCTCCTTACGGGTTGCAGCCTGCCGCAGAACGGTCAGGCAAGGAGTGAATGTTTTCTTGGCTTGCCTGGCGGAGAGGCGAACGAACGCCTGCCCGCGCGGCAAGGGGCGACATTCTAGAGAAGGGCAACCGGCGAAGCAAGGAAGATTGGCGAATATTTGTACAGCGGATGGAATGGCGCGGGGCCGCGCCGCGGCGGCCCCGCACGCGCTCACTCCAGCGGGGTGCGCTGGCGGAGGATCTCGAACAGGCAGACGCCGGTGGCGACCGAGACGTTCAGGCTGCTGACGCTGCCGGCCATCGGCAACCTGGCGAGGAAGTCGCAGTGCTCGCGGGTCAGCCGGCGCATGCCCTTGCCTTCCGCGCCCATCACCAGCACGGTCGGCCCCTTGAGGTCGAGCTGGTAGAGGGTCTTGTCCGCCTCGCCAGCGGTGCCGACCACCCACAGGCCGCGCTGCTGGAGCTTTTCCAGGGTGCGCGCGAGGTTGGTCACCGCCACCAGCGGGATCACCTCGGCGGCGCCGCAAGCGACCTTGCGCACGGTGGCGTTGAGGGTCGCGGACTTGTCCTTGGGCACGATCACCGCCTGCACCCCCGCCGCATCGGCGGTACGCAGGCAGGCGCCGAGGTTGTGCGGATCGGTGACGCCATCCAGGGCCAGCAGCAGCGGCACGCCCTCGCTCCGCTCGAGCAGTTCCTCGAGCATGTTTTCGCCCCAGACCTGGCTGGGGCTGACTTCCGCGACCACGCCCTGGTGGACGCCTTCCGCCCACTCGTCGAGTTCGCGCCGATCGCGCTGCCCTACCGGAATACGGAACCCGGCGGCCAGCTCGGTGAGCACCTGGACCCGCGGATCATGCCGCCCCTCGGCCAGCCACAACTGCTTGACCCGCTTCGGGTGATGACGCAACAACGCTTCCACGGCATGCACGCCGTAGACCTTTTCCCACTGACTCATGACTTGGCCTTACGTTTGCGCGCCCCGGTGGCGGCCGGAGCGTTGTCGGCCTTCGGCTTGGAAGGCCCCTTGCGATGCTTGGTCGGCTTTCCCGGCT
>NZ_SCND01000284.1:0-8212 GCF_005503585.1 Pseudomonas sp. 2VD | reverse complement strand
GCTCTGCTGCAGGGCCTGGCCGAGCAGCTTGGAATCGCCAATCTTCTGCGCCTCCGGCAGGCCGGCGAAGAGGCGCTCCACGGCCTGGCGCAGGCTGTCCGGCAGGTCGTTGCGGCCGTTCAGCCCCTGCAGGGCGGCGAACAGGCCTTCCAGGGAAGCCTGGCGGGCGCTCTGCCCGGCCAGTTGCTGGCCCAGCGCAAGCTGGTCGAGGCGTCCGCTGAGCGGCAGGAAGTCGATCTGCTGGCTGTTTTTAACCAGCGCCGTGAGCAGGCTGCCGACCGGCAGCGCCTGGGGCGAGTCGAGGCTCAGCTTGCTGCCGGCGAGCGGCGTGTTGAGCAGGTTCAGCAGGACCCGGTAGACCACCTGCTGGGCCTTGTCCGCCGGCAGCGCGGTGCTGGACAGGACCTTGCCCTGGAGCAGGGTGCCGGGCGGCAGTTGCTCCAGGTCGAGGCTGCTCAGCGGGCCAGCGCCGGCCATGCTGTCGAGCAGGGTGGCAACCACGCTGGCGCTGCTGGTGGCGCTGACGTTGAGCAGGTTGCCCGGCACCAGCGGCCGGTTGCTCTGCACTTCCACCAGGCTCTGCCCGCTGTTCGCCAGGGTCAGCTTGAGCAGGACCTGGAAATTGTTCGCCAGGCCTTCCTTGACCGCCAGCACCTCGGCCTTGCCCGACTCGCCTTCGCCCAGCAGGCCGGCCAGGGTCTGCACCAGCTTCAGGGTCATCTCGGCGTCGGCCTGGGCGTTGCCCTGCGATTGCGCCGGCGGCAGCGGGCGCGGGGCGGAAACCGGGGGTAGTGATGGGGAAGCGCCTATCTCGGCTGGCATGGGTAACAACCTGTCTTAAACGACCCTGCGGAGGCTGGGGAAGGGCGTGTATAATGCCGCGCCTGTCAAACAGGCTGGCCGCGTCGTCACCAGTATAGCGGCCGTGTTTATCCCGACTTTAGGGTCTGTTCCGTGAAGGCCTCCGGCGCCGCGACGAGGAGAGACGCTTGGCGATGTTGTTCGATGTCCGATCCTGCTGAAGTCCCCACAGCCAGCCCCTTGCTGGAAACCGTCGGGCTCGCCTGCGAGCGCGACTGGCGCATGCTGTTCGAGCGCCTCGACCTGCGCCTGGCCGCCGGCGAGATGTTGCAGGTGGTGGGTCCCAACGGCAGCGGCAAGACCAGCCTGCTGCGCCTGCTGTCCGGACTGATGCAGCCGACCGCCGGGGAAGTCCGCCTGAACGGCCGGCCGCTCGCCGAACAGCGCGGCGAACTGGCCCGCAGCCTGCTGTGGATCGGCCACGCCGCGGGAATCAAGGGCCTGCTCAGCGCCGAGGAGAACCTCACCTGGCTCTGCGCGCTGCACCAGCCGGCCAGCCGCGAGGCGATCTGGCAGGCCCTGGCCGACGTCGGCCTGCGTGGCTTCGAGGACGTTCCCTGCCACACCCTTTCCGCCGGCCAGCAACGCCGCGTGGCGCTGGCCCGCCTGTACCTGGACGCACCGCCCTTGTGGATCCTCGATGAACCCTTCACCGCCCTCGACAAACAGGGGGTGGCGCAACTGGAAGCGCACCTGGCCGGGCATTGCCAGCGCGGCGGGATGGTAGTGCTGACCACCCACCACAGCCTGCAGCAGGTGCCCGCCGGCTACCGCGAGCTGGACCTCGGTGCGCTCAAGGCGGCCAGCGGCGCGACGGTCGAGCCGGCGCTGGGCGATCCGGCATGAGCAACGTCTTCAGCCTGCTTCTGGCGCGCGAGGCGCGCCTGCTGTTCCGCCGACCGGCGGAGCTGGCCAACCCGCTGGTGTTCTTCGCCATCGTCATCGCCCTGTTCCCCCTGGCGGTCGGGCCGGAAAGCCAATTGCTACAAACCTTGTCGCCCGGCCTGGTCTGGGTGGCGGCGCTATTGGCCGTGCTGCTCTCGCTGGAAGGGCTGTTCCGCAGCGATTTCGAGGACGGTTCTCTGGAGCAGTGGGTCCTTTCGCCGCACCCCCTGGCTCTTCTGGTGCTGGCCAAGGTGCTGGCACACTGGCTGTTTTCCGGGCTGGCCCTGGTCCTGATGTCGCCGCTGTTCGCGCTGATGCTGGGCCTGCCGGCCCGTTGCATACCGGTGCTGCTGCTTTCCCTGTTGCTCGGTACGCCGGTGCTGAGCCTGCTCGGCGCCGTCGGCGCGGCCTTGACCGTGGGCCTCAAGCGCGGCGGCCTGTTGCTGGCGCTGCTGATCCTGCCGCTGTACATCCCGGTGCTGATTCTCGGTAGCGGGGCGCTGCAGGCTTCGTTGCAGGGACTGCCCAGCAGCGGACATTTATTGTGGCTGGCGAGCCTGACGGCGCTAGCATTGACACTCACGCCATTCGCCATCGCTGCCGGCCTGAAGATCAGCGTAGGCGAGTGAGTCCGCCCGCCGAAGGCATCGGCGGGCGTGCGGTACCGGGCGGCTGCGCCGCCCACGCTTGACCCGGGCTGGCAGCGGAAGGCCTGCCCGGTATTTCCAAAGAGCCCTGTAAACAGAGCCTGATGATGAATTGGACATGGTTTCACAAGCTTGGGTCGCCCAAGTGGTTCTACGAGATCAGCGGCCGCTGGCTGCCCTGGTTCGCCGTGGCGGCGGCGCTGCTGATCGTCACCGGCTGCGTCTGGGGGCTGGCCTTCGCGCCGCCGGACTACCAGCAGGGCAATAGCTTCCGCATCATCTATATCCATGTGCCGGCGGCCTTCCTCGCCCAGTCCTGCTACGTCATGCTGGCCGTGGCCGGTGCCGTCGGGCTGATCTGGAAGATGAAGATCGCCGACGTGGCGGTGCAGTGCGCCGCCCCCATCGGCGCCTGGATGACCTTCGTCGCGCTGCTTACCGGGGCCGTCTGGGGCAAGCCGACCTGGGGCGCCTGGTGGGTCTGGGACGCGCGCCTGACGGCGATGCTGATCCTGCTTTTCCTCTATTTCGGCATCATCGCCCTCGGCCAGGCGATCAGTAACCGCGACAGCGCGGCCAAGGCCTGTGCCGTACTGGCCATCGTCGGCGTGGTGAACATCCCGATCATCAAGTACTCGGTGGAGTGGTGGAACACCCTGCACCAGCCGGCCACCTTCACCATCACCGAGAAACCGGCGATGCCGGTGGAGATGTGGTTGCCGTTGCTGATCATGGTCCTCGGCTTCTATTGCTTCTTCGCGGCCATGCTGCTGGTGCGCATGCGCCTGGAAGTGCTCAAGCGCGAGTCCCGCACCGCCTGGGCGAAAGCCGAGGTGAAGGCCCTGGTGGAGAAGGCACGATGAGCTTCGAATCGTTCGGCGACTTCCTCGCCATGGGCCATCACGGCCCCTACGTCTGGTCGGCCTACGGCATCAGCCTGCTGGTGCTGGCGATCAATGTCGCCGAGCCGCTGCTGGCCCGGCGCCGCTACCTGCAAGAAGAGGCGCGTCGTCTGCGCCGGGAGGCCCAGCAGTGAATCCGGTCCGCAAGAAACGTCTGATCATCGTCCTCGCCATCGTGGTGGGCGTCGGCGCCGCGGTGGGCCTGGCGCTATCGGCCCTGCAACAGAACATCAACCTGTTCTACACCCCGACCCAGATCGCCAACGGCGAAGCGCCGACCGACACCCGCATACGCGCCGGCGGCCTGGTGGAAAAGGGTTCTCTGCAACGCAGCGAGGATTCGCTGAATGTGCGTTTCGTGGTCACCGACGGCGCCAAGGAAGTGACCATCGCCTACCATGGCATCCTTCCCGACCTGTTCCGCGAGGGGCAGGGCATCGTCGCCCTCGGCAAGCTGGGCGGCGACGGCGTGCTGGTGGCCGATGAAGTGCTGGCCAAGCACGACGAGAACTACATGCCGCCGGAAGTCACCAAGGCGCTCAAGGACAGCGGCCAACTGAAGCACTACGAGAACGGCAAGGCCGCCGGCGAGACCTCGTACAACCAGGAGGGCAAGTAGATGATCCCCGAACTCGGCCACCTGGCCCTGATCCTCGCCCTTTGCCTGGCCCTGGTGCAGTCGAGCCTGCCGCTGGTCGGCGCCTGGCGCGGCGACCGCCAGTGGATGAGCCTGGCGCGCCCGGCGGCCTGGGGGCAGTTCGCCTTCCTCGCCTTCGCCTTCGGCTGCCTGACCTGGGCCTTCCTGCGCGACGACTTCTCGGTGGCCTACGTGGCCGGCAACTCCAACAGCGCGCTGCCCTGGTACTACAAGTTCAGCGCCGTCTGGGGCGCCCACGAAGGTTCGCTGCTGCTCTGGGCGCTGATCCTCGGTGGCTGGACCTTCGCCGTGTCGATCTTCTCCCGGCAACTGCCGGAGGTCATGCTGGCCCGCGTGCTGGCGGTGATGGGCATGATCAGCACCGGCTTCCTGCTGTTCCTGATCATCACCTCCAACCCGTTCAGCCGCCTGCTGCCGCAGACCCCGATGGACGGCAACGACCTCAACCCGCTGTTGCAGGACGTCGGCCTGATCGTCCACCCGCCGATGCTCTACATGGGTTACGTCGGATTCTCGGTGGCCTTCGCCTTCGCCATCGCCGCACTGCTCGGCGGCCGCCTGGACGCCGCCTGGGCGCGCTGGTCGCGGCCCTGGACCCTGGTGGCCTGGGCCTTCCTCGGTATCGGCATCGTGCTCGGCTCCTGGTGGGCCTACTACGAGTTGGGCTGGGGGGGCTGGTGGTTCTGGGATCCGGTGGAAAACGCCTCCTTCATGCCCTGGCTGGTCGGCACTGCACTGATCCACTCGCTGGCGGTGACCGAGAAGCGCGGCGTGTTCAAGAGCTGGACCGTGCTGCTGGCGATCGCCGCTTTCTCCCTGAGCCTGCTGGGCACCTTCCTGGTCCGCTCCGGCGTGCTCACCTCGGTGCACGCCTTCGCCTCCGACCCGGAGCGCGGGGTGTTCATCCTCGCCTTCCTGTTGCTGGTGGTCGGCGGCTCGCTGACCCTGTTCGCCCTGCGCGCGCCGGTGGTCAAGAGCCAGGTCGGCTTCGCCCTGTGGTCGCGCGAGACCCTGCTGCTGCTGAACAACCTGGTGCTGGTGGTGGCGGCCTCGATGATCCTCCTCGGGACTCTCTACCCGCTGCTGCTCGATGCCCTCAGCGGCGCCAAGCTGTCGGTCGGCCCGCCGTACTTCAACGCCATGTTCCTGCCGCTGATGGCGGCGCTGATGGCGGCCCTGGCGGTCGGCGTGCTGGTGCGCTGGAAGGACACCCCGAGCCGCTGGCTGCTCGGCATGCTGACCCCGGTGCTGGTGGCCAGCGCGGTCCTGGCGGCGGCCGGTTCGATGTACTTCGGCGATTTCAACTGGGCGGTGCTGGCGGTGTTCCTGCTGTCCGCCTGGGTGGTCCTGGCCGGTTTCCGCGACTTCCTCGACAAGACCCGGCACAAGGGCGTGCTGGCCGGCGCCCGCAGCCTGACCCGCAGCTACTGGGGCATGCAACTGGCGCACCTGGGCATCGCCGTGTGCGCCATCGGCATCGTCCTCAGCAGCCAGTACAGCGCCCAGCGTGACCTGCGCATGTCGCCCGGCGACACCGTCGAACTGGGCGGCTACCACTTCCTCTTCGACGGCGCGAAGCATCACGAAGGGCCGAACTACACCTCGGACAAGGGCAGCATCCACGTCAGCCGCGACGGCAAGGAGATCGCCACCCTGCATCCGGAGAAGCGCCTGTACACCGTGCAGAGTTCGATGATGACCGAGGCCGGGATCGATGCCGGCTTTACTCGCGACCTCTACGTGGCGCTCGGCGAGCCGCTGGAGAACGGTGCCTGGGCGGTGCGCGTGCACGTCAAGCCGTTCGTCCGCTGGATCTGGTTCGGTGGCCTGCTGATGGGCCTCGGCGGCGCCCTGGCGGCGCTCGACCGGCGCTACCGGGTGAAGGTGAAAACACGTGTGCGCGAGGCCCTGGGCCTCGCCGGTCAGGGAGCCTGAGTCTTGAAACGAGCGATTCTGCTGCTGCCGCTGGGGATCTTCCTGATCGTCGCGGTGTTCCTCTTCCGCGGCCTCTGGCTGGACCCCAGCGAGCTGCCCTCGGCGCTGATCGGCAAGCCGTTCCCGGCCTTCGACCTGCCCAGCGTGCAGGACCCGGCCCGGCGCCTGACCGAGGCCGACCTCAAGGGCAAGCCGGCGCTGGTCAACGTCTGGGGCACCTGGTGCCCGTCGTGCCGGGTCGAGCACCCGGAACTGACCCGACTGGCCGAGCAGGGCGTGGTGATCTACGGGATCAACTACAAGGACGACAACGCCGCCGCCATCAAGTGGCTGAACGAGCTGCACAATCCCTACCTGCTGAGCATCAGCGACGCCGACGGCACCCTGGGCCTGGACCTGGGCGTGTACGGTGCGCCGGAAACCTACCTGATCGACAAGCAGGGCATCATCCGCCACAAGATCGTCGGGGTGGTCGACCAGAAAGTCTGGCGCGAGCAACTGGCGCCGCTGTACCAGCAACTGCTGGACGAGCCGGAGGCCCGATGAAGCGTTTCCTCGCCACCGCGCTGCTCGGTCTCGCCCTCTGCGGCGTGGCCCGGGCCGCCATCGACACCTACGAGTTCGCCAGCGACGCCGAGCGCGAGCGCTTCCGCAACCTGACCCAGGAACTGCGCTGCCCGAAGTGCCAGAACCAGGACATCGCCGACTCCAACGCACCGATCGCTGCCGACCTGCGCAAGCAGATCTACGGCCAGTTGCAGCAGGGCAAGAGCGACGGCGAGATCGTCGACTACATGGTTGCCCGCTACGGTGACTTCGTTCGCTACAAGCCGCCGGTCAACGAGCGTACCTGGCTGCTCTGGTTCGGTCCGGGCGCCTTGCTGCTGTTCGGCGTGCTGGTGATCGGCGTGATCGTCCTGCGCCGCCGGCGCACCGCTGCCAAGGCGCAAACCACCCTGTCCGCCGAGGAGCAAGCGCGCCTCGCCAACCTGTTGAAGAACGACAAATGATCGATTTCTGGCTCGCTGCCGGCCTGCTGCTGCTGGCGGCCCTGGCATTCCTGCTGATTCCGCTGCTGCGTGGCCGTCGCGCCCAGGCCGAGGAAGACCGTACCGCCCTGAACGTCGCGCTTTATCAGGAGCGGATCGCCGAGCTGGCCGGCCAGCAGGCCGCCGGCACGCTGACCGCCGAGCAACTGGAGAATGGCCGCGCCGAGGCTGCCCGCGAACTGCTCGCCGACACCGAGGGCAGCGGCGAAGAGCGTAGCTCGCGCCTGGGCCGGGCGGTCCCGCTGGTCGCGGCGCTGCTGGTGCCGTTGGTCGCGCTCGGCCTGTACCTGCATTGGGGCGCCAGCGACAAGGTCGAGCTGGCCCGCGAATTCGCCCAGGCGCCGCACTCCATGGAAGAGATGACCGCGCGCCTGGAGCGCGCGGTACAGGCTCAGCCGGATTCCGCCCAGGGCTGGTACTTCCTCGGTCGCACCTACATGACCCAGGAACGCGGCGCCGATGCGGCGCGGGCCTTCGAACGCGCCGCCGAACTCAGCGGGCGGCAGCCGGAAGTGCTCGGCCAGTGGGCGCAGGCACTGTATTTCTCCGGTGGCAAGAAAATGACCGCGCAGATCAAGGCCCTGGCTGACGAGGCGCTGAAGGGCGACCCGGCCGAAGTGACCACCCTTGGCCTGCTCGGCATCGCCGCCTTCGAAGAGCAGCGCTACGCCGACGCCATCGGCTTCTGGGAGCGCCTGGTGTCGGTGTTGCCGAACGAGGACCCGGCACGCTCGGCGATCCAGGGCGGCATCCAGCGCGCCCGCGAGCGCATGACCGAGGCCGGGCAGACCCCGCCGGCGCCGGCCGCGCCCGCTGCCGCCGGGGTGACCCTGACGGTGAAGGTGGATATCAGCGACGCGGTGAAGGGCCAGGTCAAGGCCGACGACAGCGTGTTCATCTTCGCCCGCGCCGTCGGCGGCCCGCCGATGCCGTTGGCAGTGAAGCGCCTGACCGTCGCCGACCTGCCGGCCGAGGTCAGCCTGAGCGATGCCGACGCCATGATGCCGCAGCTCAAGCTCAGCGGATTCCCGCAGGTCGAGCTGGTCGCGCGGGTATCCCGCGCCGGCAACGCCATCTCCGGCGAATGGATCGGACGCGGCAAACCGTTGTCTACCGCCCAGTCGTCGGCGCAAGCGCTGACCATCGACGGCCCGGACCAGCCCCAGGCGGCCCGGCCATAACGACAACGGGTTGGCGGGAGGTGCGGCGGTGAAGGCGAAGTATCTGGGTTTGGCGATTCTCCTGGGCGGTCTCGGCGGGTGCGTGGTGCATCCG
>NZ_SCND01000283.1:0-8223 GCF_005503585.1 Pseudomonas sp. 2VD | reverse complement strand
CAGATGCCCTGGCCGCCGCAGTACCTGCGAGCCGCTCATCGCAGCACGCCGCCGCGCAAATCCCTGGAAATGCAGTGAGCCGTCGGGGCCGTCGGCGCGGCGAGGCGCCGGCGGTCCACCTGATGGAAACCTTTGCCGCCCTTGGCGGTCTGCCTGGCATCAGGAAATCATCCTGAGCGTTTCGCGGGAGATATTGCGTAATGGCAATATGATGCTATTCTCCCGCGACGTTCGCTCCGGACCGCACTTCGAGAAAGGATGCTCGCATGCACGCCAACGCCGGTTCTCCCCACGCCTCCCTGCCTGACAGCGATGTCGCCCTGCTGGCCAATATCCTGGTCCTGGCGACACGCAACATGAACAACATGACCACCATGCTGGCGCACCTTTCGGTGGAACTCAGCCAGAGCGAGGAGCCACGCCTGCAACGGGTCGGTCACCGGGTCCTGAACGAACTCTCGGAGCTGGGGGCCGCCCTGGAGACCCAGTGGGACCTGATCGGCGCGCTGTCGCGCTTCTCGCCCCTGCTCGAGCGCACCCTGCCGCGCCAGGAACCCCTGGTCACCGAGATCCACCTCACCGATCTGCCGGGCCAGGCGCTGCCGCCCTCCGCCTGAACGGCGCGTCGCTCAGCCCTGCGCGGGGCGCTGCGACAGGTGTTCCAGGTAGCAGGCGATGATGTCCACCGACAGCTTGAGGCGGGTTTCCAGCAGCGCCATGGTCGGCTGGAAGTCGGCCACGCTGAGGGCCTTGAGGAACAGGTCGGCCTTGAGCATCTCGAGAAACTGGCAGGCCACCGCGTAGAGCGTTTCCTGGTCCATGTGGGGGGCGACCGCTGCCAGTCGCTCGCTGAGCAGCAGGTAGCTCTGCTGCGGCCCCTGCTCGTAGAAGGACTTGCCGATTGCCGGAAACCTCGGAGATTCCGCCACCACCAGGCGATAGAGGCTCTGGCAGCGGGGATCGAGCAGGCTGGTGAGAAAGCGCCGGCCGAAATGCTCGAGGGTGGCGCTCAGCGTGGCGGCGGGGCGCGGCTGATCGGCGCTGTCGTCGAAGATTTCCTCGATCATGTGGGCGATCACCGCGGCGAACAGGCCTTCCTTGCCGCCGAAGGAGCTGTACAGGGTTCCCCGTGAACCACCGGCCCGTTCAATCACCATGTCCAGGGTGGTGCCTTCGAAACCGTGTTCGAGAAAGGCCTGGGTGGCGGCGTCGAGCATGGCGCGGCGGCGTTGCCTGCCGCGTTCGGTCAGACGGGGGGACGCATCGTTCATGGGCGGTATCGGGCCTCGCGGGGTGGCGGTCGGAAGGTGCGCATGGTGGGCCGTCGGGACGGTCCGTTCAAGTCTCCAGGCGGTTTGCTGAGAGCGTTTCTCGTTAGGGTTGACGCTGGTCATTTAAGAACTGTATCGTACAGTACTGTTTTGGCAAGCACTTCCGCTCATTCCTCCGCCTTGCCTCCCCGCAGGAGTCCCCCATGAATGCCCCCGCTAAGAGCCTGTTGGATATCGATGCCTTTCCCCTGGTCCAGGTCCGCGAGATGCCCCGCGAGCTGGCCGATGTCGAGCGCTGGTTGGAGGAGGTCGAAGCGCTGCTGGCCGTCGAGTGCGATTTCGCCCTGGTCTATCCGCCACTCCCGCAGGAAGAAGCTGAAGGCGACCAGCAAGCGCGCAAGCGCCTGGTGTTGTGGCTCAAGGAAAATCGCCAGCGCTTCGCCGAGCATTGCCGGGGCATCCTGCTCAGTGCCAACGGCCAGCCGGACAACCTCGCCGACCTGCAGCAGCTGGCGCCGGTGCTGCAGGCCGTCTACGGCCCGCCGGTGAGCGTGGCGCCGGACCTGGCGTCCGCCCGCGGCATGGCGAAGGCGCTGCTGAGCGGGCCGGCGACGGGGATGAACTGGTGACGCCGCCATGTCCCTGAACACTCCGCGCAACAAACCGTCCCGCACCGAGACCGAAGCTGTCGCTGCCACCTCGGGACGATCCGCCGTCGGTCGGCGGGATTGCACCGAGCAGCTGCGCCGGGCGGCCCGGCGCAATGCCTGGGACCTCTACGGCGAGCACTTCTACTGAGTGGGCGTGCCGGATTGCCATTGGTGCGGGCGATGGAACACATCGTTTGATTCCTGGGCTCTTTACCTCAAGTTAACTTGAGCTATCAGAATCCGCGCAGAGCGTCTGGCGACCTTGCCGGGCGCCACTCCATGCCCGGAGGCAACGATGGATAGCCCGTCCACTCCCGCTCGTCCGCACCCCCAGGCCAGCCCGCGATGGCTGGCAGTTGCCAATGTGATCTTCGCCGGCATCGCCGCCGCCCTGCATGTCGGCAAGGCGACCATCGCCCTGCCGTCGCTGCAACGGAGCTTCGGCGGCGACCTCGCCGCGCTGAGCTGGATCATGTCCGCCTTTCCGTTCGTCGGCGTATTCGGCGGCATCGCCGCTGGCCTCCTGGTGCGTCGCTGGGGAGATCGCCGGCTGCTGACCGGCGGACTGGCGATTCTCGGCGGAGCGAGCCTGCTCGGTGCGTCGATGCAGGACTTCGCCTGGTTGCTCGCCACTCGCTTCGTCGAGGGGCTCGGTTTCCTCATCGTGGTAGTGGCGGCGCCCGCCGTGTTGCACAGGATCACCAGCGAGACGCGGCGCAGCGTGGTGTTCGGTCTGTGGAGCACCTTCATGGCAGGCGGAATCGCCCTCTCGATGCTGTTCGGGCCGCTGCTCGCGGACTGGCGCGCCGACTGGCAACTGAGCGCACTGCTGGTACTGGTCGCGGCGCTGCTGCTGCCGCTCAGCGTCCCTGCCGACGATGGGCGCAGGGCGGCAGGCGTGAGGCCGGCCGGTCTTGGCACGTTGCTCAAGTCTCCGGCGATCACCCTGCTGGCGCTCGGCTTCACCACCTACAACCTGCAGTTCTTCGCCCTGATGACGTTCCTCCCCGTGTTCCTCATGCAGCGCCTGGGTGTCGCCCTGGAGACTGCGGGACTCATCGGCGCGGCCATCGTCGCGGCGAACGCCCTGGGCAATGTCGCGGCGGGCTTCATCCTTTCCCGCGGCATACGTCCCGGCGCCTTGCTGGCGACCACCGCGATCCTGATGGGAGTCACCGGTGCGGCGTTCTTCCATGCCGCGACGCCGGGGCTCCTGGCGATTGCGCTGGGGTTCGTCTTCTCGGCGGTCGCCGGCATGCTTCCCACCACCGTGCTGGCGACCGCGCCGCTGGCCTCGCCCACGCCTTCGCTGACGCCACTGGCCATCGGCTGGGTAATGCAGGGCAACTACCTGGGGCAGGTGATCGGCCCCTTGCTGATCGGCCTGATCGTCAGCCGTTTCGACTGGTCGGGCGCGATCGGCCTGATGCTGGTCGCGGGCGCGGCGGGGGCCGTCCTGGGGTTCTGCCTGCTGCGTGTGCTGGACGGCCTGCCTCGCGCCATTGCCACGGGTTCCGCGGCTCGCCCCGCGGATTAGAAGAGAAACCGGCTTCGTGCAGGGCGGATAGTCGAGCGACTATTCGTCCTGCGCATGGCGGCCAGAGGCCGCCGCCGTCCCTCGGCTCAGTCGTCGCGGGTGAGCACTTCCAGCAGTTCGATCTCGAACAGCAGGTTGGAGTGGGGCTTGATGTGCGCGCCGACCTGCCGTTCGCCGTAGGCCAGGTGGGAAGGGACGAACAGCCGTCGCTTGCCGCCGACCTTCATGCCCATCAGGCCCTGGTCCCAACCCTTGATCACTCGTCCGGTGCCGATCACGCACTGGAATGGCCGGCCGCGCTCGTAGGAGGAGTCGAACAGCGTGCCGTCTTCTAGGGTGCCCTTGTACTGGGTGGTGATCAGCGCACCCTTCACCACCTCCTTGCCGTCGCCCAGGAGGAGGTCTTCGATCTGCAGTCGGTCGTTCATGGGGCGGTACCTGCGCGGTTTGCGGAAAGCCGCGATTCTGCCAGCAAGCGCGCCGCCTGTCGCCGAGCCGACGGACCAGGGCATTGCCAGGCGGTCCGCGGCACGGGCATCATGCCCGCGCCTTTCCGCCGGGAAGGCTACCGCGTTCCGCGATGTCGCGCGCATCGCGGCTGGACACATATCTCAGGGATCATACGAGAACATATCCGCATGCAAAGACTGTCGCGTATCGGCCGCAACACCCTCGCCGTCTCCGTTTCCACCTTGCTCCTCAGCGCCTGCAACCAGGGCGACGATGCGCCGAAGCCTGCGGCGGTCGCGCCGCAACCGGCCGCACCGAGCATGGCTGCACTGAGCATCCCGCTATGCCTCAACGGCCAGTGCGCGGTGATCGACCAGGACGCCAAGCTGCTCGTGCCGTTCGACAACGACTACGACAATATCGTCGCCAGCGCCTACCAGGGCACCCTGATGGCGGCGCGCGAGGAGCGCTGGAACCTGATCCAGGCGAAGGACGGCAAGGTGTTGCGCGACGATATCGGCGAAGCCCTGTCGCTGCTCACCCCCAACCTCTATGGCTTCGTCCGCGATGGCAAGTACGGCGTGGTCGACGGCCAGGGCAAGGAAGTCCAGGCGCCGCGTTTCGACGACATCTACCCCAACAGTGCCAACGAATTCATCATCTACGAGATCGATGGCAAGCGCGGCATCCTCGATGCCAAGGGCAAGCAGCTCACCGAGGCGCTCTACGACACCACCCTGGTCAACGGCAGCGTCGCCGAACACGGCGGCTTGATCAGCGCCGAGCGTGGCGAGGAGAAGTGGATCATCAACCTCGCCACCGGCGAACAGAAGGCCGTGGCCTACGAGAGCCTGGGCGACCTCCACGACGGCGTGATGAGCGCCAGCGTCATCGGCAAGGGCTCCCAACTGGTGGATGCCAAGGGCGACGTGGTCGGTGGCGGCAAGAGCTACGATTACCTGGGCACCCCGGCCAACGGCCTGGTGGCGTTCCGCGAGAAGTACGACAGCCCCTGTGGCTACCTCGACTACCAGGGCAAGGTGGCGATCGCCGCTCAGTTCGCCGGTTGCGGCGCCTTCGGCAAGCAGGGCGGGCTGGCCCAGCAGCGCATGGAAGATGGCTCGTCGGGCAAGTACGGCCTGATCGATCGCAGCGGCGCCTGGAAGGTGCAGCCGCAGTACGATTCGGCCGACAGCGCCGGCCTCACCGCGCTTGGCTACACCGTCGACGTGCCCGGGCTGGCTGCCGTCGGCGTGAGCACCGGCCTGTTCAGCGCCGACTTCGGCATCTTCAACCTCGACGAAGGCAGCGAGTGGGTGAAGCCGGGTTATGCGCAGATCGGCGCGCTGGGCAACGACCTGTTCGTCGTGGCGAAGAAGGGCGGGCCGCAGAAGACCGTCAGCTTCATGGGTTCGGAAAGCCAGGTGCCGGTGGTGGGCCTGATGGACCGCAGCGGCAAGATGCTGCTGGAGCCGGGCGAACTGATCAGCATCCAGTCTGCGTATGACGGTCGTTTCCTGGAAGCTCTCGACGGTATGGACAACGCTGCCCACACCGTGTTGCTCGATCGCCAGGGACGCACGCTGGTTCCGGCGCTCTGGCAGAAGCTGGAGGTGAATCCGCAGCAGGGTTACATCCTGGGCTACGAAGTCAGCGGCACTGGCGACGAGGCGACGGAAACCTTGCGCGCACTGTACGACCTGAACGGCAAGCCGCGCTTCACCGTGGCCACCACCGATTGCGGCGCCGAACAGTTGCTCGACGGCAATGGCAAGGCGATCTGGCCGCAGGATCCGACCCCGTATTGCCAGTCGGACGAGGAGCAGGACGACGAAGGCGAGCCGGAGCAGGAGCCCGCCGAAGAGAGCGAAGAAACCAGCGAGAGCTGAGTTCCCTGCGCGCGTCCGCCCCTTGCGGCGGGCGCGCGGTTCCGCTGTTTCGCCGTGGCTGGTGGCCACGGCCTTCCCTCAATGGCGGTGCCAGAAGTCCGAATACTCCTCGAACGGGTAGCGCTCGCCGTCATAGCGCAGCGTGCGCTTCACCGTGCGCAAGGGGTTGCCGTTCTCCGTTTCGCCGTCGCTGACCCGCGAGGTGACGACCAGGTCGGCAAAGCCGTTGGAGCGTCCGCGGCCGAGTTCCAGGGTCAGGTGCGAGACTTCCTGTTCGAACCCGGGCTCGGCGGAGCAGACCGAGCCTTTCAGCGTCCTCCACTGATCCAGGTAGGTATTGAGCACCGGCCGCAGCTTGCCTTCGCCGGCCGGCACCACCAGGGTCAGCAGGTTGTCGAAGCCGGCTTCCGGACAACTGGCGCCACGCGCCACGCTATGGAATACCACGCCGAAGGCGCGCACCGTCGGGCTCAGGCGGTAGCGCGCGGTGTCCAGCCAGAGGCTGTCGCTGCCGACGGCGACGGATGCGTCTTCTTCGAAGTCGCTGTCGTAGCGTTCGAGCAGCTTGCCGCTGCGGCTGTCGGCCTTGGCCAATAGCAGATGCGGGTGGCGTTCGCCTTCCACGGCGGTGTCGCCCGGATCCAGGTAGGCCATGGCGATCACCGTCTGCGCGGGGTCGTCCGGCCAGGGCTTGCAGGCCACGGCGAGGAACGGACCGGAAGATTCGTACGAAGGGGCTATCCAGCCATCGTGGCCGACCTGCCTGGCTACGGCGTCAAGCAGTCGGGACGCGCAGGGCTGCGGTTCGCGGGCTTCGGCCTGGCTGGCGAGTCCCAGCAGCAGGAGGCAGAGTCGGGCGGAGAGGCGGCGGTTACGGTCCATGTGAAAAGAGTCCTTTGGCGGAGGCGGGCACGGATGACGCCCGGCGCTGCGGGACATTCTAGCTGCTGCGCGGACCTTGCGAAGCGGGCTGGCGGGGCGGACATATCGCGGCCGCGCTGCTCAGGCCAGGCCGTTTTCCCGGATGTAGATAAAGAGTCCGGCATTGCTGTCCAGGCCAAGCTTGCGCATGGCGCTGCTCTTTTGCGCGCTGATGGTCTGCTTGCTGCGGCACAGTCGGATGGCGATTTCCCCGACCGCCAGGCCGCTGCCGTACAGGCGCAGCACTTCCACTTCGCGCGGGGTGAGTTGTTCGAGGCTGGCCAGCGGCTTGCCGTGTTCGGCTTCGCCCACTTCCAGCAGGTGTGCGATGGAGCTCGAGATGAATGGTCGACGGCCGGTGTGGCGGATCGCCTTGGGCAGATCGTCGAGCATGCCGCGTTTGCTCACCAGGCCGTGAATGCCCAGCTTGAGCAGGGATGAAACGAGTGCCGGGTTGCCGAGCATGGTGACGACGATGATCGGCAGGTCCGGATAGCGCCGCCGGACCTTCTGCACCAGGCGCAAGCCGTCGGCCTGCCGGCTGCCGGGCATCATCAGGTCGGTGATCAGCAGGTCGCAGGGGTGCGCTTCGAGCTGCGCCAGCAAGCCGTCGGCGTCCTGGGCCTGGGCGACGATCCGCAGGTCGTCGTACGCACTCAGCAGATAGCGCATGCCGATCAGGGTGAGGGCGTGGTCGTCGACGAGGATGACGCGTGTTTTCATGAAATCGAACCCGATCGAGGTGGAGGTTTCCGCGGCGGCTACCGGCAACGCCGGCAGGCGGATAATCCGCCAGGAGGCAGCTCCGGACGGGCTCGAATTCTAGCGATGGTGTCTGTCGGTTTAATCAGGACTTTTCTGAATGCTAGTAGGAAATTTCCTATGTGTTTTCCCTAGGTTATTTCGAGGGGAGGCCGAGAAACATAGGGTCTTTGAACGGCTTTCGTGGAGTAGGGGTTGTAATCTCTGTCAGTACATTTCTGTCAGTCTTGCTGGACATCGGAAGGGCGCGACGGCAGCGCGGGTTCCGCTGCCGTCGCCGTCCTTCAACCCAGTTCGCGGACTGCCCGCACCGCCTGGTCGATGGCGGCATGGGCGTAGGCATCCCAGGCCGCATCCGAGTTGGCGATGGCGACATTGCCGACCTTGCTTCGCGCCAGTTCCATCAGCGCTTCGCTTTCCGCCTCGTCGTCGTAGAGGGTATTCATGAAGTAGGAGTAGCCGTGCGACCAGCGGTTCACGGTGATGCCGGTGATGTCGCGGCGGTGGTCGAAGCCCGCCGGGCCGAGCATGGCCTGGAGCTGGTCGCGGATGTCCTTTTCCAGTTGCTCGAAGCTCATCGCGTAGAGCTTGCTGCGGCCTACGCGAGCCTGGGTGCGGGCGTCCATGCCGGCGTTCGGGGTGGTCGGTGCTCCACAGACCGAACACCACGCTGCGCCGCGTCTCGCTGGTGATCCTGTGCAACACGGCGGGCGCCGCCACTACCACGATGAGGAAACCGAGCC
>NZ_SCND01000282.1:0-8235 GCF_005503585.1 Pseudomonas sp. 2VD | reverse complement strand
TTGATGCCGAGGGTCTTCCAGGCCTGCCAGTTGCGCAGCAATACCTTGGTGTACACCAGCGGGAACTTGACGTTCTGGCTCAGCGCGTGGGCCTGCTCCTCGGAGAGGTCGCGCAGCAGGTACGGCACCATCATGTTGTAGCAGGCCATCACGCAGTGCTTGCCGCGTACCCGGTGCAGGCGGCCGGCGCGGCTGTAGCCGACATCGACGCCGCCGGCGCGGTTGCGCACGCTGACGGCGGTGCTGTTCAGGCGCAGGCGCACCGGGTGCCCGGCGAGGTCCAGCTTCGAGTAGTCGAAGCGGGCCATGACGATGTCCTCCATGCCTCGGCCCGGCGCCACCGCGGGGATCAGGTCGCGCACCATGAGCCGAGCCAGCGAGGCGTTGCCGTCGGGGAAATGGTAGATGTACGGCTCGTCCATTTCCGCCTGGGCCTCCTCGCTGGGTTGCGGCAGGCCGAGGGCGTCGAAGCCGGGGAAGCCGGCGGCGTATGCGTCGGCCGCCGGCAGGGCGTCGGCGCCGAGGGCAGAGAAGTCGTTGCTGCGGCCCTGGAAGTACTTCACCGAGGTTTCCGAGAGCCCGACGTTCTTGAGCAGGTAGTCGCGGTAGCTGGTCTTCGCCAGGTAGGTTTCCTTTTCTTCCACGCTCTTGCCGGCAAGATAGTCGCGAGGTGATTCGTACAGCGCGATGAGCGCCTCCCGGTCTTCGCGGCTCAGCGGGAAATCGCCGATGAAGGCGCGCCAGGAGCGGGCATTGAGACGATCGCGGGGGACCTCGTCGGCAACCATCGGCGTCGGGTCGCCGCTGACCAGCTTGTCCACGCCGAAGCTGGCCTTGTCGAAGAACACCGCGCGGGACAGGCCCAGGCCGGGGTAGAAGTCGGTGTCGAAGGCTGTCTCGAAGCGCTTGAGCTCGACGCCCAGGCGTTTCAGCAGGTGTTTGGCGTCTTCGCTGTAGAGGGCGTTCGGCGATTGCAGCGACTCGCTGCCGCCGTAGCCGAGGATGGTGCGCCCGCCGGCCTGGAATTCGTTGCGCTTGGCATGGCCGCCGAAGTCGTCGTGGTTCTCGATGACGAGGATGCGCGCCGCGGGGTGCCGTTCGCGATAGAACCAGGCGGCGGCGAGGCCGCTGATGCCGCCGCCGACCACCACCAGGTCGTATTCCTCTTCGATCGGCAGGTGGTCGACATCGAAGGTCTTCTTCTCCCAGCCCATCTGGTGTGCGACTTCGAAGGCGCCCGGATGGCTACCGCGCAGGCCGGTGAGCGCGGGCGGATAGTAGCGGCCGCCGGGGGCGGCGCGGAGGATCTCGGCGGGGGTCAGGCCTGCGGCGATGGTCAGGGCTACGCCGTTCAGGAAGTCGCGGCGGGAGATGGTCATGGGAAGTCCTTTGCGAGGCAGTGGGTGGCTCGGGGGAGCCATGTTCACAGTTTGCTGTTGCGAATGCGCGCGGAGCGGCTGGCGTTGGACGCCGACCCGCAGTCGCGGGCGGGCGCGGAGTTTAGAGGGCCATGCCGGCGCGTCGAAGGGCTTTCTGCTGGCACTAGGCCTCTATCTGGAAAAATGTGACATGCGTCGCGCTTTGCCACGGTGTCCGCGGAGGCCGGCAATATCTCGAAGCAAACTCCCGGCGGGCAGCGCGGACGCGAAGGGCTAGAGTCGGTCGAATCCGGTTGTTACCGAACGTCCTGGAGGTTCCTCATGAATACCCGTGGTTTGCTCGACCAATTGCTCAAGTCCGGGCAGGAAATGTTGCAGAACAAGACCGGCGGCAAGCCCGGCGCCAGCGGTGGCGGACAGCTCGGCAGCCTGCTTTCCGGCGCCGGCGGCGGAGCCCTGGCGGCTGGCGCCATCGGCCTGCTGCTGGGAAACAAGAAGGCGCGCAAGTTCGGCGGCAAGGCGATCACCTACGGCGGCCTTGCCGCGCTCGGGGTGATCGCCTACAAGGCCTACAACAACTGGCAGCAGCAACAGAGCGGCGCCGCGCCGCAGGCGCAGCCGCAGACCGTCGACCGCCTGCCGGAAGCCCAGGCCGAAGTGCATAGCCACGCGATCCTCCAGGCCATCGTCGGTGCGGCCAAGGCCGACGGCCACATCGACGAGCGCGAACGGCAGATGATCGAAGGCGAGGTGGCCAAGCTGACCAGCGACCGCGAGGTGCAGGGCTGGCTGGAGCGCGAGCTGAACAAGCCGCTGGACCCGGCCGAGATCGCCCGTGCCGCGAGCACCCCGGAGATCGCCGCCGAGATGTACCTGGCCAGCCTGCTGATGGTCGACGAGGAAAGCTTCATGGAGCGCTCCTACCTCGAGGAGCTGGCGCGGCAGCTGCGCCTGGAACCCTCGTTCAAGCTGGAGCTGGAGAACCAGGCCAGACAGGCGCTGCAGCGCCTGGCCTGAGACGGCGGAGCGTCGTTCCGCGGATAACCGCCGCCATCATGGCGGCGGCGTCGCCGAAGGGCCGAGCAGAACCTCCCGCTCGCGCTGGCACAGCTCCAGCAGGAAGTCCCAGACCACCCGCAGGCGCACCGAGCGGTGCAGCTCCCGCCGAGTGCTCATCCAGTACTCGCGCTGGATGCTTTCCTCGGGCAGCACCGGTACCAGCAACGGATCGCGGCTACCCATGAAGTGCGGCAGGATCGCCAGGCCGATGCCGGCCTGCGCCGCCTGCTGCTGGGCGACCACGCTGGTGCTGCGGAACACGACCTGGGGGTGGCGGCAGAAACTGTGGTGGAACATCAGTTCCTGGCTGAACAGCAGGTCGTCGACGTAGCCGATCCACTGGTGCCTACCGAGGTCGTCGCGGTCGCGTAGCGGCGGCGCCTGTTCCAGGTAGGCGGGGCTGGCGAACAACGCCAGGCGATAGCGGGTCAGCAGGCGGGTGATCACCAGGTCGGCGCTCGGCCGGTCTAGGGAGATGGCGATGTCCGCTTCGCGGTTGGTGATGCTGACGAAGCGCGGCACCGAGACCAGCTCGACCTCCAGGCCCGGGTAGTGGCGCATCAATTGCGCCAGGCGCGGAGCGAGGAAGACGCTGCCGAGGCCTTCGGTGACGCCGATGCGGATCTGCCCCAGCGGCGAGATGCTCTGGCTCATTTCTTCCTGGGCGAGCAGCGCGGTGTTCTCCATCGCCTCGGCGTGCTTGAGCAGCGCCTGGCCGGCCGGAGTCAACTGGTAGCCGCCGGTGTGCTGGGCGAACAGTTGGGTGCCGAGGTCGCGCTCGATGTTCTCGATGTGCCGGGCCACCGTGGCGTGAGTGGTGCCGAGACGCTTGGCGGCGGTCAGCAGGCGACCGCTGCGCTGCAACTCGAGGAAGAAACGCAGGTCATTCCAGTCGAACATGGGGAGCGCCTTCTGCCGGGCCGAGGGGGTGCTGTTAGAAAACGAACAATAGCTGCCCCGAAACGTTTGTTTTTTTATCGCGAATGAACGACTAGCCTCAAGCCGTTCGAGACTTGCCGGTCATCCGCAGGTCCGACGGCCCATCACAAGAACGACAAGACGAGGCTCGCCATGCCCGAGGTACTGGATACCTACGACTACCTCATCGTTGGCGCCGGACCTGCCGGCTGCCTGCTGGCCAACCGGCTTTCCGCCGACCCTGCCAACCGTGTCCTGCTGCTGGAAGCCGGCGGTCCGGATAACTATCCCTGGATCCACATTCCCGTCGGCTACCTCTACTGCATCGGCAACCCGCGTACCGACTGGTGCTTCGACACCGACGAGGTCCCCGGGCTCAACGGTCGTTCCCTGAAGTACCCGCGCGGCAAGGTGCTCGGAGGATGCTCCTCGATCAATGGCATGATCTACATGCGTGGCCAGGCCCGCGACTACGACCAGTGGGTGGCCGAAGGCAATCCGGGCTGGAGCTGGAGAGAGCTGCTGCCGCTGTTCCGCAGGATGGAGGACCATTTCGCCGGGACCAGCGAAATGCACGGCGCCGGCGGCGAATGGCGGGTAGAACGCCAGCGGCTCTCCTGGAAGCTGCTCGATGCCTTCCAGCAGGCGGCGGCGCAGACCGGAATCGCCAGCGTCGAGGATTTCAACGGTGGCGACAACGAAGGCTGCGGCTACTTCCAGGTCAACCAGCGCGGCGGGGTGCGCTGGAATGCCTCGAAAGGCTTCCTGCGCGGCATCGCGCAGCGCGCCAACCTGACGGTTCTGACCCATGCCGAAGTCCAGCGGGTGCTCCTCGAGGACGGCCGCGCCAAGGCCCTGTCGGTCCGTTGGCAGGGCCGCGAGCAGCGCTTCGAGGCGCGCCGCGAGATCGTCCTGAGCGCTGGCGCGATCGGTTCGCCGTGCCTGCTGCAACGCTCCGGGATCGGCCCGCGGGACCTGCTGGAGCGGCTCGGCGCCGGGGTCGTCCACGAGTTGCCCGGGGTCGGTGGCAATCTCCAGGATCACCTGCAACTGCGCATGATCTACAAGGTCGACGGCGTTCCCACCCTCAACCAGATCGCCGGCAGCCTATGGGGCAAGCTGGGCATGGGCCTGCGCTACCTGGCGAGCCGCAGCGGGCCGTTGTCGATGGCGCCGAGCCAACTGGGCGCCTTCGCCCGCTCCGATCCGCAGCAGCCCTCGGCCAACCTCGAATACCACGTCCAGCCGCTCTCGCTGGATCGCTTCGGCGAGCCGCTGAATGCCTTCCCGGCGTTCACCGCGTCGGTCTGCGACCTGCGTCCGCACAGCCGGGGAACGGTGCGCATCCGCTCGCTCGACCCGGGCGAGGCGCCGTCGATCCAGCCCAACTACCTGAGCGATCCGCGCGACCTCAAGGTCGCCGCCGACGCCATTCGCCTGACCCGCCGCATCGCCGCCGCGCCGGCGCTGGCCGCCTTCCGTCCGCAGGAGTACAAGCCCGGCCCGGAATACCGCAGCGAAGAGGATCTGCAGCGCGCCGCGGCGGAGATCGGCACCACCATCTTCCACCCTGCCGGCACCTGCCGCATGGGGCAGGGGGGGCAGGCAGTGGTGGATGCGCAATTGAGGGTGCACGGAATCCCCGGCCTGCGTATCGCCGATGCCTCGATCATGCCCAGCCTGACCTCCGGCAACACCTGTTCGCCGGTGCTGGTGATCGCCGAGAAGGCGGCGCAGATGATTCTCGCCGAGCGCCGCCGCGAGGCCGCGCCGCAGGTCGTCGAAAGCGCCATGGCCGCCGGCGGCAAGGAGGCGGTGGAGGCCTGAGGATCGCTACACCCCGTATCGCGTGGCGCCCGGCGCCGCAGCGGTCGACGCTGAAAACGGAAATGGCAGACAACAATAAGAGCCCCCACAAGGGGCGGGAGAGCCGCAATGACCGAGTACGCAACGACCCCTTCCTACACAGTGCCTGCGACCACGCCCCAGGAGGAGCGCAAGGTGATCTTCGCCTCCTCGCTGGGCACGGTCTTCGAGTGGTACGACTTCTTCCTCTACGGCGCCCTGGCGGCGGTGATCAGCAAGCAGTTCTTCGCCGGCGTCAACGACACCACGGCCTTCATCTTCGCCCTGATGGCCTTCGCCGCCGGCTTCCTGGTGCGGCCCTTCGGCGCGCTGGTGTTCGGCCGCCTGGGCGACATGATCGGGCGCAAGTACACCTTCCTGGTGACCATCCTGCTGATGGGGCTGTCGACCTTCGCCGTCGGCCTGCTGCCCACCTATGCCTCGATCGGGGTCGCCGCGCCGATCATCCTGGTCACCTTGCGCATGCTCCAGGGCCTGGCCCTGGGCGGCGAGTACGGCGGCGCGGCGATCTACGTCGCCGAGCACGCCCCGGCGAACAAGCGCGGTAGCTACACCAGTTGGATCCAGTCCACCGCGACCCTCGGCCTGTTGCTCTCGCTGCTGGTGATCCTGGCCTGCCGCCAGTTGACCGGCGACGAGTTCGAGACCTGGGGCTGGCGCCTGCCATTCCTGCTGTCCATCGTCCTGCTGGGCATCTCCACCTGGATCCGCCTGTCCATGCGCGAGTCGCCGGCGTTCCTCAAGATGAAGGCCGAGGGCAAGGTCAGCAAGGCGCCGCTGCGCGAGTCCTTCACCCAGTGGGGCAACCTGAAGGTGGTGCTGACCGCGCTGTTCAGCATCAATGCCGGCCAGGCGGTGACCTTCTACACGGCGCAGTTCTACGTGCTGTTCTTCCTCACCCAGGTGCTCAAGGTCGATGGCGGCACCGCCAACGGTCTGCTGATCGTCGCCCTGGTGCTTGGCGCGCCGTTCTTCATCGTCGCCGGCTGGCTGTCCGACCGCATCGGCCGCAAGCCGGTGCTGCTGGCCGGCCTGCTGCTCGCCACGCTGTTCTACTTCCCGCTGTTCAAGGGCTTGACCCACTACGCCAATCCGGCCATCGACCAGGCCAGCCGGCAGTCGCCGATCAGCGTGGTGGCCGACCCGGCGACCTGCACCTTCCAGTTCGACCCGGTGGGCAAGGCGACCTTCGACAGCCCCTGCGACAAGGTCAAGACCTTCCTGGTCAAGGCCGGCCTGCCCTACTCGACGGTGGCGGCGCCCGCCGGCAGCGACGTCAGGATACGGGTCGGCGAGACCGAGATCGCCGGCTTCGACGCCGAAGCGATGGCGGCCGCGGTGAAGGCGGCAGGCTACCCGCAGCAGGCCGACGGTAGCCAGGTGAACAAGCCGATGGTGATCGCCATCATCTTCGCCCTGGTGCTGATCTCCACCCTCTGCTACGGCCCGCTGGCGGCGCTGATGGTCGAACTGTTCCCGACCCGCATCCGCTATTCCTCGCTGTCCCTGCCGTACCACATCGGCAACGGCTGGTTCGGCGGCTTCCTGCCCACGGTCTCGTTCGCCCTGGTGGTGTACACCGGCGACATCTTCTACGGCCTCTGGTATCCGGTGCTGATCACCGGCGGCAGCCTGGTCTGCGCCCTGCTGTTCCTCCGCGAAACCCGCCATACCGATATCCACCGGTGACATCGCGCCCCGTTCCCGGCATGGGGACGGGGCGCACATTCCCTCCGTGATGTGCCTGTCTTCTCAGAAAAGTCTGGCTTGCCAGTTTTCTTTCTTTGTCTTTCTGCCACACTTCTGGCGTCAAAAAACGCCTTTCCAGCGCCTACAATAGCGGGAAAACCCTATGGCGCTGCTTGCCGGTGCCGGGGACGGCCTATACAGTCCGCGCGATTGACGGGCCGTTGTGGCGGCAGGAACGAATCCGGACTCGAGTCTTGGGGAAAAATGTGAAGAACTGGACTGTTCGCCAGCGAATCCTGGCAAGTTTCGCCGTGATCATCGCGATCATGCTGCTGATGGCCGCTACTGCGTACGTGAAGATGTTGACGGTGGAAAAGGGCGCCTACCGTGTCCAGGACGACGCCATGCCGGGGATGTACTTCATCACCCTGGTACGCAGTTCGTGGACCGACAACTACCTGCAGACCCAGGAACTGTTCGGCGTCACCGACGACCACGAGCTGAGCAAGGCCGAGGCTGACAGCATCCTTGCCAGCGAGGAGCGCCTGGACCAGCAGATCGCCTCCTACCAGAAGACCATGAACCCGGACGAGGCCCGCGACCACGAACTGCTCGCCGGTTTCCTGGGTGTGCGCAAGGCCTACCTGGAGCAGCACGACAAGGTGCTCGAGCTGTATCGCGAGAAACGCTTCGAAGAAGCCGGCAAGCTCGTCGCCGGCCCGTTGACCGAGCACTGGCGCGACGGTCGCAAGTACCTCAACGAGCTGATCGAGCTGAACAAGGACATCGCCGATCGCGCCTCGGAGAACATCGTCAACGCGGTGGACGACGCCGAACTGAGCATGCTGGTGACCCTGTTGCTGGCGGTGGTGGTAGCCGGCATCTGCGGGTTCCTGCTGTTGCGGGCGATCACCCAGCCGATCCAGAAGATCGTCCGCAGCCTCGACCTGATGGCCGGCGGCGACCTCACCGCGCGCCTGAACCTTGGCCGCCGCGACGAGTTCGGCGCCATCGAGACCGGTTTCAATGGCATGGCCGAGGAACTCAAGGGCCTGGTGTCGCAGGCCCAGCGTTCTTCGGTGCAGGTCACCACCTCGGTCACCGAGATCGCCGCGACCTCCAAGCAGCAGCAGGCCACCGCCACCGAAACCGCCGCGACCACCACGGAGATCGGCGCCACTTCTCGCGAGATCGCCGCCACCTCGCGCGACCTGGTGCGGACCATGAGCGAAGTCTCCGGCGCCGCCGAGCAGACTTCGACCCTGGCCGGTTCCGGCCAGTTGGGCCTGGCGCGCATGGAGGAAACCATGCACCACGTGATGGG
>NZ_SCND01000281.1:0-8246 GCF_005503585.1 Pseudomonas sp. 2VD | reverse complement strand
CGTCAATTCCCCGTCGCCTTCGCCATGAGCGCGCGAAACATGGTTTGCGTACGGGCGCCGGGGCCGAACTGGCCAGTAGTGCGGCCCCAACCGGGTGGACCCATGCCAGGAAGAGTAGAGCAATGAAAGTCTGGGCAGTCGCCAATCAGAAAGGAGGGGTCGGCAAGACCACCTCGTCCATCGCCCTGGCCGGCCTGCTGGCGGATGCCGGCAAGCGCGTGGTCGTGGTCGACCTGGACCCCCACGGCTCGATGACCAGCTATTTCGGCTATGACCCGGACACCCTCGAGCACAGCGCCTTCGACCTGTTCCTGCACCAGGGCAACGTCCCCGAGGGGCTGCCGGCCTCGCTGCTGCGCAGCACCAGCAACGAACGCATATCCCTGCTGCCGTCGAGTACCGCGCTGGCCACCCTGGAGCGCCAGTCGCCGGGCAAGAGCGGTCTCGGCCTGGTGGTCTCGAAAAGCCTGGCGCAGCTCTGGCAGGATTTCGACCATGCGATCATCGACAGCCCGCCGCTGCTCGGCGTGCTGATGGTCAATGCCCTGGCCGCCAGCCAGCACCTGGTGATTCCGGTGCAGACCGAGTTCCTCGCGGTGAAAGGGCTGGAGCGGATGGTCAACACCCTGGCGATGATCAACCGGTCGCGCAAACAGGCGTTGCCCTATACCATCGTACCTACGCTGTTCGATCGGCGGACCCAGGCTTCGCTGAGCACGCTGCGGATTCTCAACGAGAACTACCCGGACAACCTGTGGCAGGCGTTCATTCCCATCGATACCCGCCTGCGCGATGCCAGCCGGGCCGGGGTCACGCCGTCGCAACACGACGGCAAGAGTCGCGGGGTGATCGCCTACCGCGCCTTGCTCAAGCATCTGCTGGCGCAGCAGCCGGCCACCCGGGTGGCCTGATGGCGCGCCGGTCGCCGCGCCGACAGGCGCATTCAAGCCGCACCGGAGTGCGGCCGATAACCGTTGTAGACCCCTGTCGCGGAATACCCACATGAGCGCCGCCACCGCCACCCGTTCGCAACTGGCCTTGCAGTCCTACCTGGATGCGTTGCTCCAGGAGGCCACTTTCGAGGACCTGGAACCTCCCGTCGAGACGCCGCCAGCGCCTGCGCCCGCGCCGTTGAAGCCTGTCGCGCTGGCGGTCGCCGAAGTGGCGACACCGGCCCCGGCGCTGGAAACGCTGCCGGTCGACCACGGGTTCGACGAGTTCGAGGCCGCGGTGCTCGAGGAGCAGGTCCGCGATGCGCGCCTGGTTCCGCCGGCGGCCCTGCTCGACGAACCGACGACGTTGCGCGAGCTGCCGGTCGAGCCACGGCCCCACGAGGTCATCGAACTGCGCGTGCCGAGCGCCCCGGCGAGCGCCAGCGAGCCGGCGCTGCTCGACCTGCCGCTGCTCGACGACGGTCGTCCGGCCTGGGCGGCGGAGCCCTTCGAGTGCCTGCTGTTCGACGTCGCCGG
The DNA here is from genome assembly GCF_005503585.1 of Pseudomonas sp. 2VD. Taxonomy (NCBI): domain Bacteria; kingdom Pseudomonadati; phylum Pseudomonadota; class Gammaproteobacteria; order Pseudomonadales; family Pseudomonadaceae; genus Pseudomonas; species Pseudomonas sp. 2VD. The sequence goes on along the minus strand of NZ_SCND01000281.1, from coordinate 6,777 downwards.
GCTGACCCTGGCGGTGCCGCTGGTGTGCCTCGGCTCGATCTATCCGCTGGAGAACCAGGAACTGACCCCGTTGTTCGGCCAGCCCGACTGGTTCCTCGGCATCCTGCCGTCGCAGGCGGGCAACCTGAAGGTGCTGGACACCGCACGCTGGGTGATGCCCGAACGCTACCGCGACGACTATCGCGACGGCCTCAAGTACGTGATCTCGGTCCAGGGCTACGAGTGGGGGCTGGCGGTGCACCAGGTGAGCCGCTCGATCCGCCTCGACCCGGCCGAGGTGAAATGGCGCAGCCAGCGTAGCCAGCGGCCCTGGCTGGCCGGCACGGTCATCGAACACATGTGTGCGCTGCTGGATGTGGCGGCGCTCGCCGAACTGATCGCCAGCGGCGCCGTCAAGCGCCTGCACGGCGACCATTGATAGACAGCTTCCGCCGCTTGCGGCGGTTTTCGAGAGGTTAGGGGAATGAGCAAAGCCACCGCGCAAAGCGCCGAAGATCCGATCCTGCAGTGGGTCACCTTCCGCCTGGACAACGAGAGCTACGGCATCAACGTGATGCAGGTCCAGGAGGTGCTGCGCTACACCGAGATCGCCCCGGTGCCGGGCGCGCCGAGCTACGTGCTGGGCATCATCAACCTGCGCGGCAACGTGGTCACGGTGATCGACACCCGGCAGCGCTTCGGCCTGGACCCTGCGCCGGTCAGCGACAACACGCGGATCGTCATCATCGAGGCGGACAAGCAGGTGGTCGGCATCCTGGTCGACAGCGTCGCCGAGGTGGTCTACCTGAAGCAGTCGGAAATCGAGACCGCGCCGAACGTCGGTAACGAAGAATCGGCCAAGTTCATCCAGGGTGTCTGCAACAAGAACGGCGAGCTGCTGATCCTGGTCGAGCTGGACAAGATGATGACCGAGGAAGAATGGTCGGAGCTGGGCAGCATCTGATGCGTTCGACCGACACGAGGGCCTGCTGAGATGGAGGTCGTCGCGCTGGCACTGGCGGTCGCCGCCTGCCTCGGACTGGCGGCGGCGTGCCTGTGGCTGCGCCGTGAATTGCGCCGCCTGCAAGCTGCGCTAGCGCAGCAGGCGGAGGAGGGCGCGGCGCGCGAGCGCCGGCTCAAGGAACTGAGCAAGCGCATCGAGTCCTACCAGCAGGTCAACGTGCGCATGGGCGAGGCCTTGCAGGACCTGGGCAAGCAACTCGCGCCGCTTCCCGACCGGGTCGCGCGCCTGGAGCAGCGCGATCCGACCACTCTGTCGTTCAGCCAGGCCGAACGCCTGGTCGGGCTCGGCGCCAGCGCCGAAGACCTGACCCAGGCCTGCGGGCTGTCGCAGGCCGAGGCCGAGCTGGTGGCGCGCCTGCACGAAGCCAAGGGCAAGTGACGGCCATCGACCCGGCGCTGGCGCTTTTCAGGCGAGCAGGCGGCTCGCCACTTCTGCCAGTGTCACCTCTCCCCTGAACTCCCCGCAGCTCTGCGCCGGCAGGCGATCCTCGATGGCATGGGCGAAGCGCACCGCCGGGTCCTGCTCCAGCTTCTCCAGGTGTCGATGCAGGCGCGGAAAGTCGTGTTGCAGGTCGAAGTAGCCCAGCTCCCGTCCCCAACGAGCGGTACCCGCGAGGTAGGCGTCGGCCACGCTCGGCCCTTCGCCGGCCAGCCACTTGCGGTCGCCGAGCAGCTTGTCGATCCGGCCATAGGCTCGCGCCGCGCGCGCCAGCGCCCTTGCCGTCGTGGTTGCGTCGGCGTCCTCCAGATAGAACAGGGCCCCCCAGGCCGAATGGCATTCGGTATGCAGGAGAGCGAGGGCGAAGTTCAGTTCGTCGAACTCGGCGCTGCCCTGCGGATAGCCGAGCTTCCTGCACAGGTCGCGCGCCGCCAGGTGCTGGAGAATAGCCAGGCTTTCGCTGAGCGCGCGGCCGTCCTCCAGGAGCAGGGTGGGCGTCTGGCGAGCCGGGTTCAGGCGCACGTAGGTGCGCTCGCCGGTCTCCAGCGGCATCTCGATCCGACACAGGCGATAGGGGCGGCCAAGCCACTCGAGGGCCACGATCGAGCCGAAGGAACAGCCGTGGGGTACGCCATAAAACAGTACAGGTTCCATTTTCCATCTCCGTTCAGGTAACGCGCGTTGCGCATCGCAACCGGGCTGAACGCAGGGTAGGGGTGATATAGGCTATATTCGGTCCTGATTTTTCCGGTGGATCGAAAAATGTCCAAGCCCACGGTGCGCGTGCTCGCCCTGCTCGAACTGCTGCAGAGCCACGGCCAGCTCAGCGGTAGCGAGCTGGCCAGGCGCCTGGAGGTGGATGGACGGACGCTGCGTCGCTATATCGTCGCCCTCGAGGAGCTGGGCATTCCCATCTCGGCGGAGCGCGGACGCCATGGCGGTTACCGCCTGGTGGCCGGTTTCAAGCTCCCGCCGCTGATGTTCAGCGCGGAGGAAACCCTGGCCGTGTCCCTCGGCCTGCTGGCGGTGCGCAGTCTCGGCCTGGGCGAAAGCGAGCTGGCCCTGGAAAGCGCGCAGGCCAAGCTGAGCAGGGTGATGCCCGATGCGCTGCGGCGGCGCCTCGTGGCGCTCCGCGAGACCGCCAGCCTGGACCTGGCCCGCGCCCGGGCGGGAACCAGTGTGGCGGCGCTGGCGACCCTCGCCGAAGCCGCCCAGGTCCGTGCGCGGGTCGAGTTCCGCTATCGCGACCCGCAGGGCGCCGAAACCCTCCGCCAACTCGATCCCTACGGCCTGGCCTATCGCAACGGCTGCTGGTACGTCAGCGGTTTCTGCCACCTGCGCCAGGCGTTGCGCTCGTTCCGTCTCGATCGCCTGGACGCGCCGCGCATGCTGGCGGAGCGCTTCGAGCGACCGGCGGATTTCGATACCCTCCGCCACCTGCGGGAGAGCTTCGCCCGGATGCCGCGCGCCTACCCGGTGGAAATCCTGATGCGGGCGGCGAGGGAGCAGGTGGTCGCGGTGCTCGGCGAGCCCCTCGGTCTGCTCGCCGAGGTCGATGGCGGTACGCTGTTGCGCGCCAGCACCGACGACCTGGACTGGTTCGCCCGGCGCCTGTGCGGCCTGCCGTTCGACTTCGAGGTCAGGCAGCCGCTGGAGTTGCGCGAGCCGTTGAGGCGCCAGGCCGAGCGTGTCCTGCGTAACCTGGGCCAGGAGGAAGCTTCGGATCACAGGTAGGCATTTAGAGGAAAAGTCCTATTAATTGCGCGGCTGCCGCTTTCTAGAATCGGTCCTGGTCAACCCGCACGTTTCCAGGAGGCCACAAGGATGCCTGCAATACCCCTGCGCGCCATGGTGCTGTGCGCCAACCCCGGCCGTCTGCTCAGGTACGGAGCGCTGTTCAACCGCTGCGGCTACTTCCACCTGAGCCTGTGCCTGGACCGACGGGAGCTGCGGCGCTCCCTGGACCAGGGTTACCCGTACGACTATTTCCTCTACGACGGATTCCGCCTGGACCAGGGCTGCAAGGGCACGCTGGCGATGCTGGGACGCAGCGGCAGCATCCGGCGCTTCCTGCTGGTGGGCGAACTCGATTGCCGCGAGAAGCGCCTGTTGTTCGAGTGGAGCAGAGGCCATGGCCTGAGCATCGGCGCGGTGTCCGACCGGCCTTTGGGCCAGGTCGCCCTGGCCGCGTTGATCAAGCGTGATCGCGGCTGCCCCGACCTCCTGCGCGGCATCGCCTGAGGCGGCTTCCGGGAAGATGAGGTAAGGTCGTTTTCCAACCTTCCATGGCGAGACAGCGCATGACCGTCCAGGCCGACATCCTCAAGGCGATCGAAGGCATCGAGCATGGCTTCCAGCAAGCCGGCCAGGCACTCTCCGAGCGGATATTCCATTGCCGGCAGGTGCATGGCGCCGAGATCGTCGACGCGCGCTCGTTGTCGGAATCGGGACGGCATGCCGCCGACGGCGTTTTCAGCGAAGGGCCGTTGGCGGTCGCGGTGGTCACCGCGGACTGCCTGCCGATTCTCATGAGCAGCCGCGACGGTCGGGTGGTGGCCGCCCTGCATGGCGGCTGGCAGGGGCTCGTCGCCGGTATCGTCGGCGCGGCGGTGGCGCGCTTCAATGCGCGCGGCGTCGTCAGCGCGGACATCCGGGTCGCCATCGGTCCCGGGATCAAAGCCTGCTGCTACGAGGTGAGTGCCGGGTTCATCGAGGCGTTGCAGGTCGGCCACGGCCGCCTCTGGGAAGGCGCGGCGCCTCCCTGGAGCCAGCGTCGTCCGCTCCCCGAGCGGCCGCCCCGGTTCGCTCCGCCCGAGCCAAGGCAGGCGGAGCAGGGCGCCTGGCTGGACCTGGTGGCCTTCTGTCGCCAGTTGTTCCAGGCCGCCGGCGTCGGGCCGGCGCAGATCGAAGCCAGCGCCGTCTGCACCTACTGTTCCGGCGGTGCGTTCGCCAGTCATCGCCGACGCCAGCGCCTGGGCGAGGAGAAGCGTCAGCAGTACGCCTGGATCGCTCGCAAGCCGTGACCGCGTATCGGTATTGTCCGGAAATCCTGGATAGTCATGACGGTTGTCTGCTGTTTATCCGCCAATAGCCGGCTTCTAGACTTTTCTTGTCGATGCGTGGCTGTCGCCACGCTCATTCCAGGAGAGTCCCAGCATGCCTGACATCACCCAAGCCGCCATCGTCACCGGCGCCTCCCGCGGCATCGGTCGCGCCATTGCCCGGCGGCTGGCCGCCGACGGTTTCGCGGTCGCGGTCAACTATGCCAGCAACCAGGCCATGGCCGACGAGGTCGTGGCCGAAATCGTCGCCGCCGGCGGCGCGGCCATCGCCGTGCAGGGCGACGTGGCCAGCGCGGAGGACATGGGCAAGCTGTTCGAAGCCACCAGGGGCGCCTTCGGCCGCATCGACGTGGTGGTCAACAGCGCCGGCACGATGCCCTACCTGAAGATCGCCGATGGCGACCTGGAGGGCTTCGACCGGGTGATCCGCACCAACCTGCGCGGCGCCTTCATCGTGCTCGGCCTGGCTGCCCGGCATGTCGAGCGCGGCGGACGGATCATCGCCCTGTCCACCAGCGTGATCGCCCGGGCGCTGCCCAGCTACGGTCCGTACATCGCGACCAAGTCCGGGGTCGAGGGGCTGGTGCACGTGCTGGCCAACGAGTTGCGCGGCCAGGACATCAGGGTCAACGCGGTGGCGCCCGGCCCGGTGGCCACCGAGCTGTTCTTCAACGGCAAGAGCGCCGAGCAGATCGACCAGATCGCCAGGCTGGCGCCGCTGGAGCGCCTCGGCGAGCCGGACGAGATCGCCGCGGCGGTGTCCTTCCTCGCCGGGTCGGACGGGGCCTGGGTCAACTCCCAGGTGTTGCGGGTCAACGGCGGTTTTGCCTGAGCCGCTGTACCGGGACGACGCGTCGAAGGTTTCGGCTGCGCTATCTATCGGTTCCTTTCCCGCTGTCGGCCCGTTGCGAGTCGGCGTCGCGTCTACGCCAATAGTCGTCCTCATCGGTCTGGCGTTCGCTCAGCCGTTTCCCGCTGCGTGCGTCGAACTCCAGGATCCAGAAGGTGGCAGGCTCCTTCTGGTCGTCGCGAAGGTAGCTTCGGTAGGTGAAGCGGTCCCTATCCTGAAGCAGGACCACGCGGTCGATGGTTCCTTCGTGATGGCGTACCTTGGCTTGCCGATTGATGCGGAACTCCGGAGTCAGCCGGTGCCGATCGATGATTGCATCCTTTTCCTCGTCGCCGAGGATGGCCGGGGCGGCCTGGACATGGCTGGCGATAAGCAGCAGGGCGGCGAGGAGGAGGGGGCTTGGCGAGGACATGGGCGGCCTGGGAAGTGGCAGGTGGACTGTGCTGGGACCGCTCTCGCGGATTCCGGTTCCGGCGCTTCGGTTTCGACGCGTGGCGGGTTCGCTCAGTCGCCGGGACCGCCGAGCAGCAGCATCTCGTTGCCATCCGCGGCGTCCGGCGCGAATCCCTCGGGACACTTGCCTTTCAGGTGCCAGGCGAAGGCGATGATCTCGGCGATGGTGCGATACAGCGCTTCCGGAATGGCGTCGCCGAGTTCCAGGCGGGCGAGCAGGCGGACCAGCTCGGCGTTCTCGTAGATCGGTACCTCGTAGTCGCGGGCGATGGCCAGGATCGCCTCGGCCAGTTCGGCGTCGCCCTTGGCGGAAATGGTCGGCGCGGCCTGGCCGTCGTAGCTCAGGGCGATGGCCTGGCGCGGGGCGGGTGACTGCTTTCTGTTCATGCGGTTTCGTCTACCCAGCGTTGTTCGATGGTCGCTCGCGGGCCCTGGGGCGGGCGGCCGCGTTGGCAGGTGATCTCGCCAACGGTCAGGCCGGCGTCGCGCAGGCGTTGGCGCAGGTGGCCGAGTTCATGCTCGACCAGCCGCGCGGTCGCGTCGCGCTCGGCCCAAAGCTGGCTGGACAGGCTGCCGCGCAGCAGGGTCGCCTGGGCGTGCAGCGGTCCCAGCGGCTCCAGGTCGAAGGCCAGTTCGACCCGCCAGAGGCTTTCGCGGGCCTCTTCGCCGGTCTTGCGCTGTTCTTCCTGGAACTTCACCTGCAACGGTACCACCGAGTGCTGATGGCGCATGGGCACCTCCATCTGCCAGGTCGCCAGTTGGGTGCCATCCGGCAGGGTGCTGGTCTGCGCCAGGCTCGACAGCTGATGGGTCTGCAGGCGGGAGATCGCCGCGGCGGCAAGGCGCAGCAGCGACTCCAGTTCCATGTCCTCGTCGAACAGTTGGAGAACTTTGCTCGGCAGGGGAAAGTTCAGTGCCTGGGTCTTGTTGGCGCTCTGTCCCAGGTTGCCCAGTGCGTTGCGGACAAAGGC